>NZ_JBDFVF010000006.1:0-199758 GCF_040913205.1 Bacteroides sp. MSSM.1001136sp1_RTP21357st2_D2_RTP21359_211015
AAGCAGCATAGCCAAAAGAAAATATAGCAGAACTGTAAAATATAAAAGAGGTTGTGCCAACGTTTTGACACAACCTCATTATTTTATAGATATATATTCAGATGAAAGCAGCCAAGGTAAATTTCACCCTTTGTATTATACAAAAAAAGACATTCATTGAAATCCCTTAAAATCTCTATCATAAAAAACCGTGAGTGCCTTTTATCTCACCCACGGTTCCATATATAATAATTCTTATACATCTTATTTAACTGTAACCTTCTTAGCTTTCCCCGTAGCCTTCTTCGGTTCTGCTGTTGCTTTCTTAACTGCAGTTTTCTTCGCAACAGGTTTTGATTTAGCAGCAGGGTCCTCTTTCACTACCGATTCTTTAGCAGTTGTAGCTTTTTTTGCTGCCGTTTTCTTTGCCGCTTCTACTTTTGCCTGTAATTTAGCCAATACCTTCTCCAATTCAGTAATTTCATCTCCCTGATTCTTAATGGTAGTTAACAAAGAATTTAATTCTTCACTGTCTACATCGATAGGATATAGTGCATCTACCCGTTTGATAAAGTCACCCAAAATATTCATATAGTTGGTGAAAGCATCATAAGGAGAATCATAGATACCACGGTTCAACCACATACCATTGTTTTTAGTTGTCATAAAACGGAAGTTATTGCTAGCCTGCAAATAATCCCAATCCTGTTTGATACGACGGTCATCACATAAATGAACACGTTCGGCTACACTATACAGTTTATTAAAAGCCTCGCGTTGCATGACATTACCCAACCAACAACTAGTATCTCTTTCTTCATCCACCCATGACATCGGATAGGCAACATCAAGCTGTGATACAGATTTCAACTTCGTCACGATTTCCGTCGGTGTAGAGAATGTGATTCCTTTAGCTTTTGCACATTCAGGCAGTGCCTTCATGAATTCAAGAATATTAGAAGATAACGGTTGAGCCATACCAAGTGCACTCAATTCCATGAAGATATTGATGACCTGTTCTTCTTGTGGCAATGCATCGATCCAATTAATATACTTATCAGCAAACAACGGATATTCCGCCCACTCCGAATTAGAAAAGCGCAAACTGATGTCGTCAGAGAGTTTGAAATCCCGCAACAAGAGCTTAAGACTTGGAGCTTGATTACAGTGATAAACATAATGCGGACTCTTCCACCCCAACACATGTTTAGCACCTTCCGTCAACATCCCCTTGAAGCCCATAGAAGCTACCAATCCACCAATTTCATCAGAATAAATCAGACTAGAGTTGCGGAACACTTTCGGTTCTTTGCCAAACATCTGTTTCATCTTATCACGTTGACGAAGTACTTCTTCACGGAAGCAATCCTCGTTAGCCAGTGAAGACAAACCATGCGAATAAGGTTCACATAAGAACTCACAACAACCAGTTTCATTTAACTGATGCAATAAATCAATGACTGCCGGAGCATGAATTTCCAATTGTTCCAAGGCTACTCCCGAGATAGAAAGTGCTACTTTAAAAGCACCACCCGAGTTTTTCGCCATCTCGATCAACGCATTGAGAGCAGGAATATACGAACGTTCAGCGACCTCATTCATACCCGTTTCGTTGGCATAATCATCATAATAATAATGGTCATTACCAATATCGAAGAAACGATAACGTTTCAAATGGATAATTTGATGTATTTCAAAATAAAGACAGATAGTTCTCATTTTATTTATTGTTTTGTTATTTACCATAGTTTCTTAACACAGACTCGTAGAGAGCACGGATTCTCAAGCCAACTTTTTCCCACGTAATCCCATCTACTTCCTTCTTTCCCTCTTCTTTGAGATATTCGAAAAGAGACGGATTGGTACACAGAGAATGGATAGCGTCAGCCATTGCATGAATATCCCAATAGTCAGTTTTTATCACCTTATCAAGAATCTCGCCACACCCAGACTGTTTAGAAATGATGGAAGGTGTTCCACACTGCATGGCTTCCAGCGGAGCGATACCGAAAGGTTCAGAGACAGACGGCATGACAAATACATCACTGTTCTTATAAACCTCATATACCTGTCTGCCTTTCATGAAGCCCGGGAAGTGGAATCGATCGGCAATACCACGTTCAGCAACCAAGTTAATCATGGCATTCAACATATCGCCTGACCCCGCCATTACAAAACGAATATTACGAGTACGCTGCAATACAAGCGCAGCAGCTTCTACAAAATATTCCGGTCCTTTCTGCATCGTAATACGTCCAAGGAAAGTGACCACCTTTTCTTTTGAGTGATCGGGACGTGGAATATCCAGCAGTTCCTGCGACAATGGATAAACAGCATTATGCATGGCAAATACCTTTCTGGGGTCCTGATGATACTCGTTAATAACAGTGCGACGAGTAAGCTCGGATACGCACATGATACAATCGGCATGATCCATACCATTCTTCTCAATCGAATAAACAGTAGGATTGACTTTGCCACGAGAACGGTCAAAATCCGTAGCATGCACATGGATGCAAAGCGGCTTTCCGCTAACCATTTTGGCATGTACTCCGGCAGGGTAAGTCAGCCAGTCATGCGCATGAATGATATCAAACTCCTGCTGACGGGCTACTACTCCGGCAATGATCGAGAAATTATTAATTTCTTCGTGCAAGTTCCCGGGATAACCACCAGCAAACTCCATACACCCCAAATCATTCACATGCATATAAGAAAAATCGGCATAAATATGATCGCGGAAAGAGTAATATTCTTCCGGTGTCATTTCCAACAAACGGGATTTCAAGTAGTCGTAGTTGACATCACGCCACACGATGGGTACTTGATTCATACCGATTATTTTCAAGAACTTTTCTTCTTCACCGCTCGGTTTAGGCATACAGAAAATCGTCTCCATATCACCTTGCAGACTCAATCCTTTAGTTATTCCATAAGAAGCAACCGCAAGACCACCATATATTTTGGGAGGGAATTCCCATCCAAACATTAAAACTTTCATCTTCGTTCCTCCTTTTTTAATAATACTTAGACAGTAGCTTTAAGACACGCAGTATTTCTGCTACATTCATCGCAAACGATACTGCGCCGCGTCCTTTGAAAGGCGGGTTCCCATCGAATAGCTCGGGAATGGAACCAACACAGTGGCTTGTCATTTCGTCATCATAACTAATCAGTTGGCGTTCAACGAATGACAATCCGCTCATCTTATAAATTCGAAGATAAGCTTCCAGATAGAATCCCATCAACCAAGGCCAAGCCGTTCCCTGATGATAAGCATAATCACGTTGTATCTGCGGACCTACATAGTTCGGATTATATCCGCCACTCTTCGGACTCAACGAACGAATTCCTTTCGGAGTGAGCAGCTCTTTGGTCACAATATCAAGCACCTGTTTCTTTTGTGCACGATCCAAAGGAGAATAATCAAACGCTACGGTAAATATCATGTTAGGACGTACACTCCAATCCATCATATTACCGTCTACATAATCAAGCAGATAACCATATTCGTTACGGAATACCTCGACAAAAGACTTTCCGGTTACTTCTGCCTGCGCATCAAGTTCATCCGCCAAGTATACGTCTCCTCCTTCGCGCACCAAATCAGCTATAAAACGCAACGCATTATACCACAACGCATTAAATTCAACAATATACCCCGTACGAGGAATCACCGGATGTCCGTTCACTGTAGAATTCATCCATGTAATCGCCTTATCCGTACCGTTGGCAAAAAGTAATCCATTATCATGCAAGAAAAGATTCTCATGTTTCCGCTGACGAATAAACTCCATTATATCTTTCAGAAGTTCTCCGTATTTCTGACGACATTGCTCACGGGAAGTTTCTTTTGCATATTGCTGCAAAGCCCAGACAGCCCAAAGCAAAACGTCAGGATGCTCCATTTCATAAATCTTGTAGCCTACTGGTTCTTCATTTATAAAATTGCGAATTGCCTTTTCCGCCGTTTTCATCACATCCTCAAACTGATCGACCTCATCGAGCGCAAGCGTCAGTCCCGGCAGGGCAATGAACATATCACGTGCACGACATTTAAACCACGGATAACCGGCAAGAATATAATGTTCGTCTTCCTGCTGGTTATGGAACTGATGAGCGGAATTCTTCAGACAATGGTAAAAGCTATCACGAGGGGTACGATCAAGCACTTCAGCCTCAAATGTTTGTTTCAATCTACGGGGAGTCACTTCTGAAGTTCCGGCAGAGAATACGATGCTCTCCCCCTTCTTTATATCCACCTCAAAATAACCGGGAACATAAAGGTCTTCATTGAAGTCATACCCACGCTCTTGTTCTTTCGGGTATTCAATACCCCGATACCAGTCAGGCATGAAATGAAACTCACACTTTTTATTCAACTGCATATATAGTTCCGGATATCCGGGATACATACAGGTTTTAATACCATTTTCCACAAGTTGATACTCGCGGTTTGCCTGCGCATTTTCATGTGTGTACTCACGTACACTCCTGAAAGCAAGGAACGGGCGGAAGCGCAAAGTCGTAGCCGAATGCGCATCCAGCAAAGTATAACGAATCAGGATTCTATTTTCATGATGTACAAAGATTTTTTCTTTGCGGAGGATAACACCTCCGACACGGTAAGTTGTTGCCGGGATATGCTCACAATCAAACTCGCGGATATACTTGTGTCCGTTAGGACTAAAGTTGTTTCCCTGATATTTGTGCAATCCCAAGTTAAACTCCGCACCGTGTTGAATTACCGTTTCATCAAGAGAAGATAGCAGCACATGATTTTCATCGTCGATATTGGGAACTGGAATTACCAACAGGCCGTGATATTTGCGTGTGTTACAATCAACAATCGTCGTACAATGATAAGCTCCTGCTTTGTTCGTCCGGAGGATTTCTCTTTGAAGAGACTCTTCCAGATTCGTCATGAGGGTCTTGTCAAATCGTAAATAACTCATAGTTGTGCATTATTAAAGGTTAATTTATTGGTCATTATATCATATATCTATTTATTGTTACATACCGCATATATAGGCTGTAGCATCATATACAACGGGTATAACGCCCAAATGTACAAATTATAGATAAAAACAAAAATAAAAAGGCTTTTTATTTTCAGATTTTGTGCAAATATTCGTAGTATTGCGTAAAATATCTAAAGAAAAGAATGTCATGAAGCAAGATATTCAGCGTATCATGCTGGCTGCAGCAAAGCCTTTGTTTCTTATTTTTATTCTCTATATACTCAAGATTATGGAAGTCGGAATGGACTGGGACTTCTCTCGCTTGGGGGTATATCCTATGGAGAAACGGGGGCTGGTAGGTATTTTAACTCACCCATTGATACACAGCGGATTTAGTCATTTACTGACAAATACAATTCCTTTATTTTTCTTGTCATGGTGTCTTTTTTACTTTTACCGGGGGATAGCAGGTAAGATTTTTATCCTAATCTGGTTCGGAGGCGGACTACTTACTTTCCTGATTGGAAAACCGGGATGGCACATTGGTGCCAGCGGATTAATTTACGGACTTGCCTTCTTTCTCTTTTTCAGTGGTATTCTCCGCAAATATGTTCCACTCATTGCCATCTCTTTACTTGTCACCTTTTTATATGGAGGGATTATATGGCATATGTTTCCTTATTTCTCCCCCACCAATATGTCGTGGGAAGGACATCTTAGCGGAGGAATTATGGGAACACTCTGTGCTTTCGTTTTCGTAAATCACGGACCGCAACGCCCGGAACCTTTTGCGGACGAAATGGAAGAGGAAGAAAATACAGAAGAAGAAACAACAGCAGCAGCAGAAGAAGAAGAAACGTTATAAATGCCAACTCGTGCCACCACATTGGCACACTTGTGACATCAAAGTGGCACGATTGCGACAAAGACATGTCACAGTTGTGCCAACACGATGGCACATCCGATACAATAGCTTTCAATTTAATAAGAAAATCAAGACCGATGCAACGCCTCAATCAATAACGTTATATTGGCTGTAAACAACCTCACAGAAATAGCTAATAAGATGATACCAAAGAATTTACGAATAATATAGATGCCTCCTTTTCCCAGGAAACGTTCTACACGACCGGTCATACTCACTACAAAGTAAACCCAGATCATATTCAAGACTAAAGCTATAATGATATTAACACTGGCATATTCTGCCCGAAGAGAAAGCAAAGTGGTGAAAGCTCCGGCACCTGCCAACAGAGGAAAGACAAGCGGCACCAAAGTTGCTTCTTTGATAGGACCCTGGTTCTTGAAAATCTCAATATCCAGAATCATCTCCAAAGACATAAGGAAAATGACAAATGCACCGGCTACTGCAAACGATTCAATATCTACATGAAAGAGTTTCAGCATCATATCTCCCGCATAGAAAAATCCGATCAGCAAAGCAAAAGAGATGACAGTAGCTTTCATTGCATTCACATCTTTCCCTTTTTCTTTCAGGTTAATTATAATAGGTATAGAGCCGATAATATCTATCACGGCAAAAAGTACGATAAACGCACTAATCATCTGCTGCCAATTGAAGCCTGCGAACATAATTCCCTCCTTTTTTTCTGCAAATATACTCTATTTTTATGCATTCAAACAATAAAAAAAACAAAAAGAACGGTCAGATGTTGACAGCAGTATTGTATTATGAGTAAATTTGTACGATTAACAAGAGATTACAACATATGGAAACAATGTTCGACACTTTGCTCCAATTGCCTTTATTTCAAGGTCTTTGTCATGAAGATTTCACAAGTATTCTGGATAAGGTCAAGCTACACTTTATCAAGCATAAAGTGGGAGAAACTATCATAGAGAGTGGTAGTCCGTGTAAACAACTCTGCTTCCTATTAAAAGGAGAGGTTTCTATCGTCACAAGTTCCAAAGAAAATATATACACCGTCATCGAACAGATGGAAGCACCTTATCTGCTGGAACCACAGTCGTTGTTTGGCATGAATACCCATTACACTTCTGCTTATGTGGCACATACGGAAGCGCATACCGTCAGTATCAGCAAAGCATTCGTACTTAGCGACCTGTTCAAATATGAAATATTCCGGCTGAACTATATGAACATCGTAAGTAACCGGGCACAAAATCTTTACTCACGTTTATGGGAAGAGCCGACACAGGATTTAAGAGAGAAAATCATTCGCTTTTTCCTGTTACATTGTGAAAAGGCGCAGGGAGAAAAGATATTCAAAGTAAAAATGGACGACCTTGCCCGCTACTTAGATGATACCCGGTTGAATACATCGAAAGCACTCAACGAGCTACAAGACAAAGGATTATTAGAGTTACGCCGGAAAGAGATTCTTATTCCGGACGCACAAAAGCTGGTAAGCGAGTAGATACGGACTGAGCAATCAAAAAAAAACTATCCATCATAAAAATAGCCTCAACGGAAATTCCTGTTGAGGCTATTTTTATGATGGATAATGTTATTATTCCCATTCAATGGTTGCTGGCGGCTTGGAACTGATATCATAGGTTACACGGTTCACTCCTTTCACCTTATTAATAATATCATTCGATACCTTACCCATAAATTCATAAGGTAAATGTGCCCAGTCGGCTGTCATAGCATCTGTAGATGTCACAGCACGCAAAGCAACCGCTCTTTCATAAGTACGTTCATCTCCCATTACGCCCACAGACTGTACCGGCAACAAGATAACTCCTGCCTGCCATACTTTATCATACAATCCCCAGTCACGCAATCCCTGGATGAAGATATCGTCAGCATCCTGCAGAATACGTACTTTTTCAGGAGTAATATCTCCCAAAATACGCACTGCCAATCCCGGTCCCGGGAACGGATGACGAGTAATCAGATGCTCCGGCATACCCAGCTCACGACCTACCCGGCGCACCTCATCCTTAAATAACAAACGAAGCGGTTCACACAACTTCAGATTCATCTTTTCAGGAAGACCGCCTACATTATGATGGCTCTTTATCACTGTACCCGTAATAGACAATGACTCAATACAATCCGGATAAATGGTACCCTGCGCCAGCCATTTCACGTCTTTTATCTTGTGAGCCTCCACATCAAATACATCGATGAAGCCCTTACCTATAATCTTACGCTTACTTTCCGGTTCAGCCACACCAGCCAGTTCTGCGAAGAACTTTGCGCTGGCATCAACACCAATCACATTCAGACCGAGACACTCGTAATCCTTCATCACATTCTTGAACTCATTCTTACGTAGCATACCGTGATCTACAAAGATACAAGTCAAGTTCTTACCGATAGCCTTGTTTAACAACACTGCTGCAACTGAAGAATCAACTCCGCCACTCAAACCGAGAACGACTTTATCATCCCCCAACTGCGCTTTCAGCTCGGCAACCGTACTTTCAATGAAAGAAGCCGGCGACCAGTCTTGTTTGCAACCACAAACATCTACCACAAAGTTCTTCAGGATTTGAGTTCCGTCTTCACTATGGAATACTTCCGGATGGAATTGAACACCCCACACTTGCTCACCTTCTACCTGATAAGCAGCAATCTCTACTTTATCTGTTGAAGCTATTTTCTTGAAATTATCAGGAATAGCAGTAATCGTATCTCCATGACTCATCCATACCTGCGATCCATCACGTACACCTTTAAATAGCACATTATCTTTGCAGAAAGAAGTCAAGTGAGCACGTCCATATTCGCGTGTTCCGGCTGGTTCCACTTTCCCGCCATTGGTGTATGACATAAATTGTGCACCATAACAAATACCCAATATCGGATATTTACCACGAATTTCACTCAAATCTACTTTGAAAGCATCTTTATCGTAAACCGAGAAAGGACTTCCGGAGAGAATGACTCCTTTAATAGTAGGGTCTTCTTTAGGAAATTTGTTATAAGGAACAATTTCACAATACGTATCCAATTCACGTACACGACGGCCTATAAGCTGTGTTGTCTGCGAACCGAAATCAAGAATTATTATTTTTTCCTGCATATCAATGGTTGGATTTTGAATAAATTGAGTTGCAAAAGTAGAAAAAAGTACGCAATCTATATTAATAATGAAGAGAAAAATAAAGGAGATTCACAAGTTTATACTTGGAATCTCCTTTATTTTAATTAGAATCAACTATTCTTTTCTTTCAGCAAATCGCGTATCTCCGTCAACAAGACTTCTTCCTTCGTTGGTGCAGGAGGAGCCGGAGGAGTAGCTGGCACTTCTGCCTGTTTTTTAGTTGTCAGTTTCGTAATCAACCGTATAAATAAGAATATAGCAAAAGCAATAATCAGAAAATCAAAAGTGGCTTGCAGAAACTGACCATAATCCAATGTCACGGCCGGAGCTATCTCCTTACCGTCAGCACCGATCTCTGCCGCTTTCATCACCCATTTCAAATCCGTAAAGTTCACACCGCCAACCAGTAAACCAATCGGAGGCATAATAACATTAGCAACCAATGATGATACGATTTTTCCAAACGCACCACCAATAACTACACCGACAGCCATGTCTATGACGTTACCTTTCATAGCAAACGCCTTAAAGTCCTGTAAAAATGTGCTCTTTCCCATCTTTTTTCAATATTTAATGTGAATTTAATATGCGAATATAAAAACATTTTTGTAATTTTGCACCGCATTTGAAAATAAAACAAGTGCGCAGGTCGAGAGATATTTGAACAAATATTATAAAACCCTTAAAAGTTTAAACAAAATGATTAAAGTAGGTATTAATGGATTCGGACGTATCGGACGTTTCGTTTTCCGCGCTGCAATGGAGAGAAACGATATTCAAATCGTAGGTATCAATGACCTTTGCCCGGTTGATTACTTGGCTTACATGCTGAAGTATGACACGATGCACGGACAGTTCAACGGTACTATCGAAGCAGATGTTGAAAACAGCAAACTGATCGTTAACGGTCAAGCTATCCGTATCACAGCTGAAAGAAATCCGGCTGACTTGAAATGGAATGAAGTAGGTGCAGAATACGTTGTTGAATCTACAGGTTTGTTCTTGAGCAAAGACAAAGCTCAGGCTCACATCGAAGCTGGTGCAAAATATGTTGTAATGTCAGCTCCTTCTAAAGATGACACTCCGATGTTCGTTTGCGGTGTAAACGAAAAAACATATGTAAAAGGTACTCAATTCGTATCTAACGCTTCTTGTACTACTAACTGTTTGGCTCCTATCGCTAAAGTATTGAACGACAAGTTCGGTATCCTTGACGGTTTGATGACTACAGTTCACTCTACAACTGCTACTCAGAAAACAGTTGACGGTCCTTCTATGAAAGACTGGAGAGGTGGTCGTGCTGCTTCTGGCAACATCATCCCTTCTTCTACTGGTGCTGCTAAGGCTGTAGGTAAAGTAATCCCTGCATTGAACGGCAAATTGACTGGTATGTCTATGCGTGTTCCGACTTTGGACGTATCTGTAGTTGACTTGACAGTTAACTTGGCTAAACCGGCTACTTACGCTGAAATTTGCGCTGCAATGAAAGAAGCTTCTGAAGGCGAATTGAAAGGTATCCTGGGTTACACTGAAGATGCAGTAGTTTCTTCTGACTTCCTGGGTGACGCTCGTACTTCTATCTTCGACGCTAAAGCAGGTATCGCTTTGACTGATACTTTCGTTAAAGTTGTATCTTGGTATGACAACGAAATCGGTTACTCTAACAAAGTTCTTGACTTGATCGCTCACATGGCATCAGTTAACGCTTAATTAGAAGCCTGAACAATATAGAAACCGCTGCGGGAAACCGTAGCGGTTTTTTTATACATTTCATTTTATATATTGTTAAAAAGCAACGTGTTATCCGTTGAATAAGCTACAATTTTAGTAGCTTTGTAACTCTATGGAGAGATTATTAATAACATTGATACTAGTTTGCACTATGAACAATATAACAAATGCCCAGAATCCTTTCTACGGGCAATACCATACGCCGCACGAAACCGTGCCGTTTGACCGGATTGAAACTGAACATTATGAGCCTGCTATCCTCGAAGGAATCAAGCTACAAAATGCTGAAATAGAGGCCATCATACAGAATCCGGAAAAGGCTGATTTTACCAATACGATAGAAGCTTTCGAAGAGTCAGGGGAATTACTGGACAAAGTAGTTGCCGTCTTCGGTAATATGTTGAGCGCAGAAACGAATGACGATCTACAAGAACTCGCTCAAAAGATTATGCCGTTGCTTAGTGAACACAGCAATAATATCACACTGAACAAAAAGCTATTCGCACGTGTGAAGGAAGTGTATAACCAAAAAGAGACTTTGCAACTAACACAGGAACAAAAACAGTTACTGGAAAATGCATATAACAGTTTTATTCGTCATGGCTCCAATTTAGAAGGAGAAGCACGAGAAGAATACCGTCGTCTGACTACCGAATTGAGTAAATTGACGCTTACCTTCAGTGAAAACAACCTGAAAGAGACGAATGCTTATCAAATGCTGTTAACGAAAAAAGAGAGCCTCGCCGGACTACCTGAAATTATCATAGAAGCAGCTGCAGAAACGGCCAAGAACGAAGAAAAAGAAGGATGGGCATTCACACTTCACGCTCCGAGCTATATTCCTTTCATGACGTATTCTGACAATCGGGATTTACGTCAAAAACTCTATATGGCTTATAATACCAAATGTACACACGATAACGAATTCAATAATATCGACATCGTAAAAAAGATAGCCAATACACGCATGAAAATAGCCCAGTTACTGGGATACAAAGATTATGCGGAATATACGCTAAAGAAAAGAATGGCTGAAAACAGCAAGTCGGTATACAAGCTGCTCAACCAACTGCTGGAAGCATACACTCCTACTGCACAACAAGAATATAAAGAGATACAAGAACTGGCTCGCGAAGAACAGGGAGCTGATTTCGTTGTCATGCCTTGGGACTGGAGTTATTATTCAAATAAACTAAAGGACAAAAAATTCAATATTAACGAAGAAATGCTCCGCCCTTACTTCGAACTGGAACAAGTGAAGAAAGGGGTGTTTGGCTTGGCAGAAAAGTTATATGGAATCACTTTCCGGAAAAATACAGAAATTCCGGTTTACCATAAAGAGGTAGAAGCCTTTGAAGTGTTTGATAAAGACGGTAAATTTTTAGCCGTCTTATACACCGATTTCCATCCGCGTCCGGGAAAGCGGGCCGGAGCCTGGATGACGAGTTATAAGGACCAATGGATAGATAAAAAGACCGGTAAAAACAGCCGCCCTCATGTATCCGTTGTGATGAACTTCACCAAACCAACCGAGAATAAGCCCGCTTTATTGACTTTCAATGAAGTAGAAACATTCTTGCATGAGTTCGGGCATAGTCTGCACGGTATGTTTGCCAATTCTACTTACAGGAGTTTAAGTGGAACCAATGTATATTGGGATTTCGTGGAGCTTCCCTCGCAAATTATGGAAAATTTCGCCATAGAGAAAGATTTCCTCAATACCTTTGCCCGCCATTATCAGACGGGAGAAGTATTGCCGGATGAATTGATAAAACGCCTTGTAGATGCATCAAACTTCAATGTTGCGTATGCTTGTCTACGACAAATAAGTTTCGGTTTACTTGATATGGCATGGTATACGCACAACACTCCTTTTGAAGGAGATGTGAAAGCTTATGAACAAGAAGCCTGGAAGGATGCGCAAATATTGCCGGTAGTACAAGAAGCTTGTATGAGTACGCAATTCTCCCACATCTTTGCCGGTGGATATGCCGCCGGATACTATAGCTACAAATGGGCGGAAGTATTGGATGCCGACGCATTTTCATTATTCAAGCAAAAAGGGATATTCAATCAGGAAGTGGCAGACTCATTCCGCAATAATATTCTGTCGAAAGGAGGAACGGAACATCCGATGATACTTTATAAACGTTTCCGCGGACAGGAACCGAGCATTGATGCTTTGCTAATCAGAAATGGGATAAAGAAATAAGTATTAAGTTATTAGATATTAAATATGAAGAGAAGTATATTTCAAATAGTAGGATTGCTTTTATTGCTTCCTTTATTTTCAGGATGTAATGATTCGGACGATGTAGCTGCTATCTTTACAGGAAAAACCTGGAAACTAAATTATATCACAGTAGATGGAGGTCATGAGATGTTTGGCTTTTGGGAGAATGAAGAACAAGAGAAAGCAAGTATTAAAGAGCTTAATAAAAACGGTACATATAATATTGTATTTGATGGCACAGTAGATGGAGATGTTATTAACGGAAATATAAAAGGAACTGTAATTGCAACCAGTACTTTTGAAGGAAAATGGAATGCCAACGCCAAAAACAATAGCTTCAAAGCTACAGTTACCACTGCAGGTAGTTATGGCGACGACAAACTCGCCAAAAATTTTATAGAGGGGCTTAATGCAGCTACATCTTACGAAGGAGATAGTAATAACTTATACCTTTTATACAAACCGGCATCCGGTAAACAAACTTTCCGTATGGTTTTCCGGGTAGTAAGCAGTAAATAGTAAACAACATGGACACTGAAAAGAAACAATTAGAACTTGACAAACGTTATATACGTATGGCCAGTATATGGGCTGAAAATTCCTATTGTCAACGCCGTAAAGTAGGAGCTTTAATCGTTAAGGATAAAATGATTATCTCCGACGGATATAATGGAACACCTTCCGGATTCGAGAATGTATGTGAAGATGAAAACAACCTGACAAAACCATACGTTCTGCATGCGGAAGCCAATGCCATTACCAAAATAGCGCGTTCAAATAACAGTAGCGACGGTGCTACCATGTACGTCACCGCCTCTCCTTGCATCGAATGTGCAAAGTTAATCATACAGGCAGGAATCAAACGGGTAGTTTATTCCGAGCATTATCGCCTGGAAGATGGAATAGAGTTATTAAAACGGGCGGGAATCGAAGTTATCTACACAGAGTTAGATGATAATTCCTCTCCAAATAAATAAGAAGACGAACGTTTTAAAAAAGGAATAGACATGAGTACAAAAAACTCTTCACGTTTTACACCTGTCATCATAGCAGTCAGTGTGGTAGTCGGGATTCTTATCGGTACATTTTATGCCAAGCATTTTGCCGGCAACCGTTTGGGTATCATTAATGGTTCCTCCAATAAGCTAAACGCTTTGTTACGCATTGTAGACGATCAATATGTCGACACCGTAAACATGGCCGATTTGGTAGAAAAAGCCATGCCGCAAATTCTAGCCGAACTGGATCCGCATTCAACTTATATCCCAGCCCAAAATCTCGAAGAAGTCAACTCTGAACTGGAAGGCAGCTTCAGCGGAATTGGCATCCAGTTTACCATACAGAATGACACCATTCATGTCAATGCTGTTGTTCAGGGAGGTCCTTCTGAAAAGATAGGATTAATGGCGGGCGACCGCATTGTTACTGTAGATGATAGCATGTTTGTCGGCAAGAAAGTAACGAACGAACGGGCTATGCGCACCTTGAAAGGTCCGAAAGGCTCACAGGTAAAATTGGGAATCAAACGAACAGGAGAAAAGGACTTATTACACTTCAACATCACACGTGGAGACATTCCTCAAAATACCGTAGATGCTGCTTACATGGTAAACGACGATATCGGTTATGTGAAAGTCAGCAAATTCGGACGTACCAGCCATGTGGAATTGCTTAATGCATTAGCACAACTCAACCACAAAAAATGCAAAGGTCTAATCATTGACCTGCGCGGTAATACCGGAGGATATATGGAAGCTGCTATCCGCATGGTAAATGAATTCTTGCCTGAAGGTAAGTTGATCGTATATACTCAAGGCCGTAAATATCCACGTGCAGAAGAATTTGCCAACGGTACGGGTAGTTGTCAGAAAATGCCGCTCGTTGTATTGATTGACGAAGGATCTGCTTCCGCCAGTGAAATTTTCACCGGAGCTATTCAAGATAACGACCGGGGTACAGTTGTAGGACGCCGTTCTTTCGGTAAGGGACTTGTGCAACAGCCTATCGATTTCAGTGACGGATCGGCTATCCGCCTGACAATCGCCCGCTACTACACCCCATCCGGACGTTGCATCCAACGCCCATACGAAAGCGGTAAAGACCGTAACTACGAGCTGGATTTATACACCCGTTACGAACATGGAGAATTTTTCTCACGTGATAGTATCAAACAGAATGAGAGCGAACGTTATAATACCAGCTTGGGACGTACTGTGTATGGCGGCGGTGGTATCATGCCGGATATATTCGTACCGCAGGATACAACGGGAGTCACTTCTTATCTATCGACAGTTATTAACCGGGGACTGACTATTCAGTTCACATTCCAATACACCGACAATAACCGGAAGAAGTTAAGCCAATACGAAACTGAGGAAGAATTACTAAACTATCTTCGTCATCAAGGTTTGGTGGAACAGTTTGTCCGTTTTGCCGACAGTAAAGGAGTGAAAAGAAGAAATATCCTCATTCAGAAATCATACAAACTATTGGAAAAGAACCTCTTTGGCAACATCATCTACAATATGCTTGGACTGGAAGCCTATCTCCAATACTTCAACAAGACAGATGCTACTGTCATTAAAGGTATTGAGATACTTGAAAAAGGAGAAGCTTTCCCCAAAGCTCCGGTAACCGTTGAAGAAGAAGTGACGAAGGATAAAAAAGATGGAAAGAAAAAAAGAACTGCGCAAGCATATAGCATTACTGAAGGCCCAACACGCGGATTCAACTATGCGAAAACTGCAATCAGCTAATATACTTGCCGCCCTTGAAGCCCATCCGGCTTTCAGGGCGGCAAATACTGTATTACTATACCATTCGCTGAATGACGAAGTAGATACACATGCCTTTATTCAAAAATGGAGTAGCGAAAAACGGATTCTACTCCCTGTAGTAGTAGGCGATGATTTAGAACTACGGATATACACCGGGCCGGAAGACATGTCAATCAGCGGCATCTACGGTATAGCAGAACCAACCGGAGAAATATTCACAGACTATGCAGCCATAGAGTTCATCGTCGTTCCCGGAGTAGCTTTCGATGCTAAAGGTAACCGTTTGGGGCGGGGAAAAGGATATTATGACCGTCTCCTGCCACGCATACCATCAGCCTATAAAGCAGGAATCTGTTTCCCATTTCAATTAGTAGAAGAAGTTCCGGCGGAATCATTCGACATCCGCATGGATATAATCATAACAATCAATGAAGACGAATTATCACACCCACACCACCCGCTGCCATCATGCGACAGGGAGTGACGAAGAATTTGTTTTAAGTGCCATCAAAGGCGGCTATCAAGAATTAGGCTTTTCTGACCACACTCCGTGGAAATATCACACTGATTATATATCCGACATCCGGATGCTTCCCGAAGAGTTACCGGGATATGTGGAAAGTATCCGTTCGCTGCAAGAGAAATATAAAAATCAAATCAGCATAAAAATAGGATTGGAATGTGAATACTTTCCTGAATACATACACTGGTTAAAAGGAATCATCAAAGAATATAAACTGGACTATATCATCTTTGGAAATCACCATTTTCACACAGATGAGAAGTTCCCCTACTTCGGCCGGAATACAGATTCGGTAGACATGCTCGAACTCTATGAAGAGAGTGTTATTGAAGGAATGGAAAGCGGACTATTTGCCTACCTTGCCCATCCGGATTTATTTATACGTTCTTACCCCGAGTTCGATCGTCATTGTAAGCTAGTCAGCAGACATATCTGCCGGACGGCAGTACGGTTAAACTTACCGTTGGAATATAATATCGGATATGAAGAGTACAATGATATTCATGGTATTACTACCATTCCTCATCCGGATTTCTGGAAAATAGCCGCCCATGAAGGTTGCACCGCTATCATCGGCGTAGACGCCCATAACAATCAATATTTGGAAAACCCTTTTTATTACAACCGTGCAACCGAAACATTCCGGAAGCTAGGTATAAAGGTTATAGACAGAATATCTTTCTTCAACGAAAAATAATATTTGTAATTACGGTAGCTCCGACTCTCTGATTCAGCGTGCGCACCAATACCTCACGCCCCATCATCAATTCCTGACGAAGAGCTGCGGAAGTCAGATGCACATATAATGTCTGATTACGAATATAAAGATTGCTGGTATAAGCCGCCGCCGGTCCCAAGATTTGAGGCCAGGCATCCAGCAGTCTTTGTTCGTTCAGCGGAGATTCCAAACTCTCCTGACGAAGAAACTGTTGAATCAGTTTTCCTATTTGTTCGGCATCATTGCGCTTCATTATTAGCCTCCGTTTCTTGAATTGTGCCCTCTTCTACACGAAATATTTTATAATCGCTGCCTACCTTATGTAAAATACGGTCGAGATGTCCCCGGTTCGTGTCCGTTATAAATATCTGCCCGAAATTGTCTCCAGCCACCAGCTTCACTATTTGCTCTACACGGGAAGCATCCAACTTATCGAAAATATCATCTAATAATAATAAAGGAACAGTCCGGCCGGTACGCTTCAAGAAATCAAACTGCGCCAGTTTCAATGCTACCAGATACGTTTTGTTCTGTCCCTGCGAACCTTCTTTCTTTATCGGGAATTCACCCAACAACATATTCAACTCATCTTTATGAATCCCACGCAAAGAGAATCCCATTATCTTATCCCTCTCCCTGCTTTGCTTCAACACTTCCAACAAAGAAGCATCCCGCGCATGAGACTCATAAGATAATCCCACCACCTCTTTATCCTGCGAGATAAAGGAATAGAAAGATTGGAAAATAGGAATAAACTCCCGGATAAACGCTTCACGTTTCTGGAATACGATTGCACCGGCTTGCGCCATCATCTCCTCCCATACAAGAAACAGCTCCTCCTCCACCGGAAACTCACTCTTCAACAATGTGTTACGCTGCGCCAATGCTTTATTATACCGTATCAGCGCTTCAAGATATTCCTTATCATACTGCGAAATCACTACATCCATAAACCGACGACGCTCCTCACTTCCCCCGGCTATCAATTCGGAATCGGCAGGTGAAACCATCACCAAAGGCAGAAAACCGATGTGGTCCGAAAAACGGCTATATTCTTTCTTATTCCGCTTAAATTGTTTCTTCGAACGACGTTTCATCCCACAATAAATCTCTTCAGGAGTTCCGTCCTCCGCTTCATAAAAGCCCTGAATCACGAAAAAATCTTGTTCATGACGAATATTTTGAGAATCAATCGGGTTTCCGGAGCTCTTACAGAAAGACAAGAAATACACCGCATCCAGCAAATTCGTCTTTCCCATTCCATTCAGTCCGAAAAAACAATTCAGCTTAGCAGAGAATCCCAGTTCTACCTCTTCCAGATTCTTATAGTTTAATATGGATATTCGTTTCAGTATCATTGTGTACACGTTAATTTGTTCACAAAAGTAGCAAGATTTTCGTGGTTTTCGGGTGTAAAACAAAAAAAGATGCTTCTAAATTTCGTTTGTAGATATAAAAAAACTACTTTTGCGAGTCGAAATATCAAACTGTGAATAATAACAAAAAGAATCATATAAAATGGCAGAACAAAAGAATCAGAACGAACATCTGAACGTAGAAGATGCACTGACACAATCGGAAGCATTTCTTATCAAGTACAAAAACGCAATTATTGGCAGTGTTGTTGCTGTGATTATTATTGTAGCAGGTTTTATCATGTACAAAAACCTCTATGCTGAACCACGTGAAGAAAAAGCACAGGCAGCTCTTTTCAAAGGACAGGAATACTTTGAACAGGATGCTTTTGAACAGGCTTTGAACGGTGACAGCATCGGTTATACAGGTTTCCTAAAAGTTGCTGATGACTACAGCGGAACAAAAGCTGCCAATTTGGCAAAAGCTTATGCTGGTATTTGCTACGCACAACTTGGCAAATATGAAGAAGCAGTGAAGATGCTGGACAGCTTCAATGGAAAAGACCAAATGGTTGCTCCGGCAATTTTGGGTGCTGCAGGTAACTGCTACGCACAACTTGGCCAATTAGACAAAGCGGCTTCTACTTTATTGTCGGCAGCAGACAAAGCTGACAACAACACATTAAGCCCGATCTTCCTGATACAAGCTGGTGAAATCCTGGTAAAACAGGGAAAATATGACGATGCTGTAAACGCTTACACTAAGATCAAGGATAAATATTTCCAATCTTATCAGGCTATGGACATCGACAAATATATCGAGCAAGCTAAATTGATGAAAAAATAATATACCATCTATTATATAAGGAAATCGAGGCACGGATTACACCGGATTAAGCGGACTATCTATTAAAACCGTGGAATCCGTGAAATCCGTGCCTTTCTTCTTAAATCTCTCATACTCTCAAATCTTCATTTTATAATTCTCAACTTTTAATTAACTATGGCAACAGCTTACCATAACTTATCCGAATATGATTTCAATTCCGTTCCGAATGCAGAAGCAATGAAATTTGGTATCGTCGTATCCGAATGGAATTTCAATATTACCGGTGCTTTACTGAAAGGCGCAGTCGATACATTAAAAAAACATGGAGCAAAAGACGAAAATATTCTGGTGAAAACTGTACCGGGAAGTTTCGAACTTACTTTTGGAGCCAACCAAATGATGGAAAATTGCGATCTTGATGCAATTATTGCAATTGGTTGCGTAATTAAAGGAGATACCCCACATTTTGATTATGTTTGCATGGGAGCAACCCAAGGAATTACCGAATTAAACGCAACTGGCGATATACCAGTTATTTACGGATTAATTACCACAAATACAATGGAGCAAGCAGAGGATCGTGCCGGTGGCAAACTGGGTAACAAAGGAGATGAATGTGCAATTACTGCAATAAAAATGATCGATTTTGTTTGGAGTTTAAATAAATAGTTGTATCTTTGCACCGCAATTGAGAAACAAACCTCCTCAAAAGCAAAAAAGGGCAAATACCAGAGTGGCCAAATGGGGCAGACTGTAAATCTGCTGTCTTTCGACTTCGGTGGTTCGAATCCATCTTTGCCCACAAAAATTGCGGAAGTAGCTCAGTTGATAGAGCATTAGCCTTCCAAGCTGAGGGTCGCGGGTTTGAGCCCCGTCTTCCGCTCTCCAAAGAGAATCTGAGAAAT
Source organism: Bacteroides sp. MSSM.1001136sp1_RTP21357st2_D2_RTP21359_211015 (assembly GCF_040913205.1). NCBI lineage: Bacteria > Pseudomonadati > Bacteroidota > Bacteroidia > Bacteroidales > Bacteroidaceae > Bacteroides > Bacteroides sp. MSSM.1001136sp1_RTP21357st2_D2_RTP21359_211015. Next base: position 20,049 of record NZ_JBDFVF010000006.1, read on the forward strand.
TAGATTCTCTTTTTTTGTTTTATTTTAGACCGCTAAGCTTATGAAAAATTCTCCGGTACAATCGCATGTACTCCGACTAGCACATCCCCCTATCCCCACTGTCCACATCGGGATTATAGGACTGGGCAATCGAGGATTGCTCACCTTACAACGTTATCTGCAAATTGAAGGAGTAGAAATCAAAGCTCTTTGTGAAATAAGAGAAGGAAATCTAAGTAAGGCCCAACAACTATTAAAAGAAGCCGACCGTTCCGAAGCCACCGGATATACCGGAGTGGAGGGATGGAAGAAGATGTGCGAATCGGATGAAGTAGATTTAATATTCATCTGCACCGACTGGTTAATGCATACTCCAATGGCAACTTTCGCAATGGAATGCAATAAACATGTAGCTATTGAAGTTCCGGCTGCTATGAGCGTGGAAGAATGTTGGCAATTGGTAGACACTGCAGAAAAAACCAGGCGACACTGCATCATGCTCGAAAATTGTTGTTATGATCCCTTTGCACTAATGATTCTCAACATGGCCCAACGAGGATTGTTCGGAGAAATCATGCATGTAGAAGGAGCCTACATTCACGATCTTCGTTCAATGTACTTTGCCGAAGAGAGCGAAGGCGGCTATCACAACCATTGGGGAAAAAGATACAGCATCGAACATACAGGCAATCCTTATCCCACTCATGGGTTGGGCCCCGCCTGCCAGATACTGGATATTCATCGCAGTGACAGAATGGAATATCTCGTGTCCATGTCTACTCATCAGGCAGGAATGAGCGAGTATGCCCGCAGACTATTCGGCGAATATTCACCGGAAGCCCACCAGAAATATCAATTGGGAGACGTAAACACCACTCTTATCCACACGCTCAAAGGGAAGACAATCATGCTTCAATACGACATATCCACCCCACGTCCTTACAGCCGCCTTCAAACAGTATGCGGCACACTGGGATTCGCCCAAAAATACCCTGTCCCCTGTATCGCCCTAGATCCTAATGGAGACACTCCACTTGAAGGAGAACTGCTAGAAAAAATGATGGCACGCTATAAACATCCTTTTAGCGCAACCATTGGCGAAGAAGCACATCGCAGAGGCCTACCCAATGAAATGAATTATGTTATGGATTACCGCCTTATTCATTGTCTGCGCAACGGGCTTCCACTGGATATGGATGTATACGATGCAGCCGAATGGTCGTGTATCACAGAACTAAGTGAAAAATCTGTACTGAATAAGAGCATGGCAGTAGAAATACCGGATTTCACCAGGGGAGCCTGGAAAAAATACAAATACTAGGTTCTATCAGAAGTACAGACGAAGTAGGTAGTTTACCCCAACAGGAGCAGTAAACGTTAAGCAATTCTAAAAAGGTGACTTCTTTTTAGGAAGAGCCTTTTTATGGCATGTCTTTTATATGTATTTGACATCACATAAGCCTACACAAAATCAGGTAGAAAAAGTCAGACTCATCTTTTACCTCATAATAGAAACTTTTATGATGAAAATATCGATTATAAATATAAATAGTTGGCTAATTAATTACTATTTTTGACACGTAAATGAAAAACATCGAATAACCCCTATTAAAAACTTTAAAATATGATGAAGAAACTATTTACAGTCACGGCTATCGGCTTGGCTTTGTTAACTTGGCACACCAGTTGTACTCTACAACCAAAGGCTCCCGAAGCCTTTACTCCTATCAAAGTAGAAACTCCTGCCCGCCCTGCCGGACAAGAAGATGTAATCCAACTCGTTACTCCTAAAATTGATACCGTTCGTGTCGGTTTCATCGGATTAGGAATGCGTGGTCCTGGTGCCGTGGCACGCTGGACCCATATCCCGGGAACTAAGATTGTAGCATTATGCGACCTGCTTCCCGAACGTGTTGAAAAATCACAAGAAATTTTGAAGAATGCCGGACTTCCTGAAGCTGCTTCTTACAGTGGCTCGGAAGAGGCATGGAAGCAACTTTGTGAACGGGACGATATTGATCTGGTATACATAGCCACCGACTGGAAACATCATGCAGCAATGGGTGTTTATGCCATGGAACACGGTAAGCATGTAGCTATCGAAGTTCCTGCCGCCATGACACTGGATGAAATCTGGCAGCTAATCAATACTTCCGAAAAGACACGTAAGCATTGTATGCAGCTCGAAAACTGCGTATATGACTTCTTTGAACTGACTTCTTTAAATATGGCACAACAAGGCGTATTCGGAGAAGTACTTCATGTAGAAGGTTCATATATCCATAATCTGGAAGATTTCTGGCCTGAATACTGGAATAACTGGCGAATGGATTATAATCATCTACACCGCGGTGATGTATATGCTACCCATGGCATGGGCCCTGCTTGTCAGGTACTTAATATCCACCGTGGTGACCGCATGAAAACATTGGTATCGATGGATACGAAAGCTGTCAACGGACCGGCTTATATTAAGAAACAAACAGGAGAAGAGGTGACTGACTTCCAGAATGGTGACCAGACTTCTACCCTGATTCGCACAGAGAACGGTAAAACAATGTTGATTCAGCACAACGTAATGACTCCACGCCCATACAGCCGTATGTATCAGATAGTGGGAGCCGATGGTTACGCAAGCAAATATCCGATTGAAGAATATTGCCTGCGACCTTCACAAGTTGATTCAAAAGATGTGCCTAATCATGAGAATCTGAATGCACATGGTTCTGTACCTGAAAACGTAAAAAAAGCCTTGATGGATAAATATAAAGATCCTATTCATATAGAGTTGGAAGAAACAGCCAAGAAAGTAGGTGGACATGGTGGTATGGACTTTATCATGGACTACCGTCTGGCATATTGCTTGCAGAATGGACTGCCATTGGATATGGACGTTTATGACCTGGCAGAATGGTGTTGCATGGCTGAACTTACCAGACTTTCTATCGAGAACAATTCAGCTCCGGTAGAAGTACCCGACTTCACTCGCGGCGGATGGAATAAAGTACAAGGCTACCGTCACGCTTTTGCAAAATAAAACAGCATATTTCCTTTTAGCACGAGCATAATGAACCAATCCGGCTTCTCCTCTAAAGCCGGATTATTCATGGGTTCGTGTTTGAACATTTTATAGATTATCATAATCACGTTTATGAAAACAGCTATTCCAAAGCCTTCTAAGCAAAGCATTATCCGTGAAGCCAGAGATTATGTAATGATTGCCATCGGCATGATTTTGTATGGTATCGGTTGGACCGTTTTTCTGTTGCCTAACGATATCACCACCGGGGGAGTACCGGGTATTGCTTCTATCGTATATTGGGCCACAGGTTTTCCGGTACAATATACGTACTTCAGCATCAACTTCTTCTTGCTACTACTGGCCCTCAAGTTGCTGGGACTAAAGTTTTGCATCAAAACTATTTTTGGTGTATTTACCCTCACCTTCTTTCTGTCCGTCATTCAAAAATTGACGGCAGGTTTCGGGCTTCTCCACGACCAGCCCTTTATGGCATGTGTCATCGGAGCATCCTTCTGTGGAGGCGGCATAGGTGTTGCTTTTTCGGCTAATGGAAGTACGGGAGGTACAGATATTATTGCAGCCATCATCAACAAATACCGGGACATCACATTAGGAAGAGTCGTGCTCATCTGCGATATGATTATCATTTCTTCCAGTTATTTTGTCTTAAAAGACTGGGAAAAAGTGGTGTATGGGTTTGTAACTCTTTATATTTGTAGTTTCGTTCTCGACCAGGTAGTGAATAGCGCCCGCCAATCCGTACAGTTTTTTATCATATCTAACAAATATGAAGAAATTGGACGGCATATTAACGAATATCCGCACCGGGGAGTAACGATTATCAATGCAACCGGCTTTTATACAGGACGAGAAGTAAAGATGATGTTTGTATTAGCCAAGAAAAGGGAATCGCCTATCATCTTCCGGTTGATAAAAGACATAGACCCGAATGCATTTGTATCGCAGAGTGCTGTCATTGGAGTATATGGAGAAGGATTCGATCATATCAAAGTAAAATAAAAAAGAAATGAAAAACCAATATTGAGAAACATGAAATTTCGACCAACCCCCAACTTATTAACAGGCATTTTCATGGGAATATTTTCCCTGACAACACTTAGTACAATGGCTGAGAAAGCCGTGAAACCTTATTGGCAGGACGTACAGGTAGTTGAAGTCAACAAAGAGTATCCACGTACTTCTTTTATGACATACAACAATCGCGCTGATGCCTTGAGTGGCAAGTTCGAACGAAGCAAGTATTACCGCTTGCTGAACGGAACCTGGAAATTCTACTTTGTAGACTCTTATAAAAAACTTCCCGAAAACATTACCGATCCGAACACCAATACAGATTCGTGGGATGATATTCAGGTGCCCGGCAACTGGGAAGTACAAGGACACGGAATAGCCATCTACACCAATCATGGTTATGAATTCAAACCGCGCAATCCACAACCTCCTACTCTTCCCGAAGCCAATCCGGTAGGAGTTTATCGCCGGGACATCGATATTCCGGCAGACTGGGACGGGCGGGATATCTACTTGCATTTGGCAGGAGCTAAGTCCGGCGTATATGTATATATCAACGGACAAGAAGTAGGATATAGCGAAGACTCCAAGAATCCGGCAGAATTTCTTATCAACAATTACGTGAAGCCGGGAAAGAACATACTTACAGTTAAAATCTTCCGTTGGAGCACCGGTTCCTATCTTGAATGTCAAGACTTCTGGCGTATGAGTGGTATTGAACGCGATGTTTTTCTGTATTCACAGCCTAAAGCAGCTCTCAAAGATTTCCGAATTAAGTCTACGCTGGACGACAGTTACAAAAATGGAATCTTCGGTTTAAATGTCGATTTGAGAAATCACGAAAAGGCTGCAACTAATCTTACATTAGTTTATGAACTATTAGATGCACAAGGAAAAGTTGTAGCTACTGAAGAGAAGACAGCCTATATTCCATCGAACGAAGTACGTACACTTTCTTTCGATAAGAATCTGACAGATGTCAGCACATGGACCTCCGAACATCCGAATCTATACAAACTGTTGATGACAGTAAAAGAGAATGGCAAAATCAATGAAATCATTCCTTTCAATGTAGGATTCCGCCGGATTGAGATCAAGCCTATCGAACAGAAGGCTGCTAACGGAAAACCGTATGTCTGCTTATTCATCAACGGTCAGCCTCTGAAACTGAAAGGGGTAAATATCCACGAACATAATCCGTCAACAGGTCATTATGTTACAGAGGATTTAATGCGCCGTGACCTCGAACTGATGAAACAACATAACTTAAACAGTGTACGCCTTTGCCACTATCCGCAAGACCGCCGTTTCTATGAGCTTTGTGATGAATACGGACTTTATGTATATGATGAAGCCAACGTGGAAAGCCACGGAATGTATTATGATCTCCGGAAAGGCGGTTCACTGGGTAACAATCCCGAATGGCTGAAACCGCACATGGATCGTACCATCAATATGTTTGAACGTAATAAGAATTATCCGAGCGTTACATTCTGGTCGCTGGGAAATGAAGCCGGAAACGGATATAATTTCTATCAGACTTATTTGTGGTTGAAAGAGGCAGACAAAGATCTGATGGATCGTCCGGTCAACTACGAACGTGCTCAATGGGAATGGAACTCCGATATGTATGTTCCGCAATATCCGGGTGCCGACTGGCTGGAAAATATCGGAAAGAATGGTAGCGACCGTCCTGTAGCTCCTTCGGAGTATGCACATGCCATGGGAAACTCCACGGGAAACCTGTGGGGACAATGGCAGGCAATTTACAAATATCCGAATCTCCAAGGTGGATATATCTGGGACTGGGTAGACCAAGGTCTTCTCCAAAAAGATAAGAATGGAAGAGAATACTGGGCCTACGGAGGTGACTTCGGCGTAGACGCACCTAGCGATGGTAACTTCCTCTGCAACGGTCTTGTCAATCCGGATCGTGGTCCGCATCCGGCAATGGCTGAAGTGAAATATGTACATCAGAATGTAGGTTTTGAAGCAGTAGATGCCGCAGCCGGTATATTCAAAATCACCAACCGTTTCTATTTCACTAACCTGAAAAAATATCAGATTCACTACAATGTACTTGCTAACGGAAAGACAATAAAAGGTGGAAAAGTATCTTTGGATATTGCTCCGCAAGCCTCTAAAGAATTCACCGTACCGGTAAATGGTCTGAAAGCCCAACCGGGAACAGAATATTTTGTCAACTTCAGTGTAACAACCACAGAGCCTGAACCGTTGATTCCAACCGGATATGAAATTGCATACGACCAGTTCCAACTTCCTATCCAGGCAGAGAAGAGTATATATAAAGCAAACGGTCCGGCATTGAAAACAACGATTCAAGGAGATGAATTAATCGTTTCTTCCTCCAAAGTAAACTTTGTATTCAACAAGAATAGCGGATTAGTAACCTCGTATAAAGTAGATGGTACAGAATATTTCAAAGACGGATTTGGTATTCAGCCTAACTTCTGGCGTGCTCCTAATGATAATGACTATGGTAACAGCACTCCTAAACGTTTGCAGGTATGGAAACAATCAAGCAAAAACTTCCGCATAACGGATGCCACCATGACAGCAGAAGATAAAGCAGTCTCCTTAAATGTAACCTACTTACTGGCTGCCGGCAACTTGTATGTTGTCACTTACAAAATCTATCCGAACGGAATAGTTAACGTAAATGCCAAATTCACATCAACGGATATGCAGCCTACAGAAACAGAAGTTTCCGAAGCTACCCGCATGGCTACATTTACCCCCGGAAGTGATGCTGCCCGTAAGGCTGCCTCCAAACTGGAAGTCCCCCGTATCGGTGTGCGTTTCCGCTTGCCGGCACAGATGAACAATGTACAATACTTTGGCCGTGGCCCGGAAGAGAATTATATCGACCGCAATCACGGAACGCTCGTTGGCGTATATAAGACAACAGCGGATCAAATGTACTTCAACTATGTGCGTCCACAGGAAAACGGACATCACACTGATACCCGTTGGATCGCTTTATCTCCTAATAAAGGAAACGGCCTGGTGTTGGTAGCGGACAGTCTTATCGGTTTCAATGCCTTGCGCAACTCTATCGAAGACTTTGACTCTGAAGAAGCTCTGCCCCACCCTTACCAATGGAATAACTTCAGCCCGGAAGAGGTTGCCAATCACGACGAGAACGCTGCCCGCAACGTATTACGGAGAATGCATCATGTCAACGACATCACTCCCAGAGATTTCGTTGAGGTTTGTGTAGATATGAAGCAACAAGGAGTAGGCGGATATGACAGTTGGGGTGCTCGCCCGGAACCTTTCCACCAGATCCCGGCTAACCGTGATTACCAGTGGGGCTTCACATTAGTACCCGTTCGCTCGGCTAACCAGGCCAACGAAGCTGCTAAATATGATTATCGATAACCTTAGTATAAATTTTTAAAGAAAAAAAACATGAAAGATTTATCTAGCATCGTAGCTAAATTTAAAGTCCAAGGTACGATAGAAGAAATCAAACCTTTGGGTGCAGGACTTATCAACGACACTTATAAAGTAAACACCAAAGAAGCAGATGCTCCCGACTATGTTTTGCAACGCATCAATCATGCCATTTTCCAGAATGTAGAAATGCTTCAATCCAATATTAGCGCTGTTACCAATCACATTCGCAAGAAACTGACGGAAGCCGGAGAATCGGATATAGACCGCAAGGTGTTGAGTTTCCTCGAAACAGAAGAAGGTAAAACATACTGGTTTGACGGTGACAGTTATTGGCGTGTGATGGTATTCATCCCACGTGCAAAAACGTATGAGACGGTAAATCCCGAATATTCCAATTATGCAGGAGAAGCCTTCGGTAACTTCCAGGCTATGCTGGCCGATATTCCGGAAACATTGGGTGAAACCATACCCGATTTCCACAACATGGAGTTCCGTCTCAAACAACTACGTGAAGCCGTTGCGAAGGATGCTGCCGGACGGGTAGCAGAAGTGAAGTACTATCTGGATGAAATAGAGAAACGCGCAGATGAAATGTGTAAGGCTGAACGTTTATATCGTGAAGGGAAACTTCCCAAACGCGTTTGCCATTGCGATACGAAAGTGAATAACATGATGTTCGACGAGGATGGTAAAGTGCTTTGTGTCATTGATCTGGATACGGTAATGCCTAGCTTTATATTCTCCGATTATGGTGACTTCTTACGTACAGGTGCCAACACAGGTGATGAAGACGACAAAGACCTTGATCGTGTAAACTTCAATATGGAAATATTCAAAGCATTTACCAAGGGCTATCTGAAAGGAGCCAAATCATTCCTGACTCAGATCGAGATTGAGAATCTTCCTTATGCGGCGGCTTTATTCCCATACATGCAGTGTGTACGGTTCCTGGCAGATTATATCAACGGAGATACTTATTATAAAATCAAATATCCGGAACATAACCTCGTTCGCACCAAAGCACAATTCAAATTACTTCAAAGTGTGGAAGCAAACACACCGGAAATGATAGCGTTCATCAACGAATGCTTATTAAATTGAGAATGCTCCATTTTTCCAATGGTAGACTACAGGGCGGCGGAGAAACGGTTTCAGTTTCTCTGCTGTTTCTTTTGACATATAGTCGGGGGTTGTTAACGTAAGTGTCAGTTCCGTATTTTCTTTATTAAAATCGGCTTTCATCAATAGCATATCTGCCGAACGGCGTGCTTCATCAAACTCATAAACTCCTGCTGAATCGGGAGCATTCAGAAAATCATCCATCAGGGGCAGGGTAATAAAGAGAGATGTTGTAAGCGGTTTCCAGTCGTCCGTATAGAAATGGATGCTGCTATCACAGGCAGGAGCACAAACAGTAGAGACTGTACAGATTACGTTCGTTGAATCATTTAATGCCAACACTTTCATCTGCCAGGTCGATTGAGCTGACATTTGCATACGGATATAGTCTTTGCTAAGATCAGTCATCTCCGACTTCTTGCCAAAACGGTTTTCTACTTGCGCTTTCATCTTACTTTCCAGAAAGTCTATGCAATCTTCACGATTCACTTTTGTAAGCAAGGGACCTAGAGAATCCGGCATATTCACAAACAACGTTTTGGCCTCTTGTGCCTGAAGAGCAGTCGAAACAAAAAGTCCGACAGCAGAGAAGAATATAGTAATAACAAGTTTATTTATTTTCATATCTATCTTATTTAACCTATGACAAACAGTCTTGTGTAACTGTTTTAACTTTTAGACCCCAAATATAAGAATATCATTCCGATTAACACCAGTATAAGGTCAATCGCTTTGCTTTTTAAATTCTTTTCACGGAAGAAAAGCGCACCGAAAGTGAAAGAAACAACCACACTTCCCCGACGAACCATCGAAACAATAGAAATCATCGAATCGTCGTAACTTAATGCGTAAAAGTAAACAAAATCGGCAGCAGAAAGGAAAATGGAGATCAGGATAATCGTCCAGTCCCAGCGAAACGGGGTGGTAGACTTTCTTTTAGGCCACCAAAGCAATAACAGAATAGGACACATAATAAACACCTGATAAACATTATACCAGGATTGTACCAGCATCGGATTCAGAGACTTCATCAGATACTTGTCATACAATCCGCTGATAGCACCTGTAATGGCAGCCAGTACAATAAAAAAGATCCATTTGTTATGCTTAAAATCAATTCCTTCTTTCTTTCCCGAACGGCTCAACATAAAGAAAGAGGCAATGGCCAGCATCACACCAATCCATTGATAGAGATTCAATCGTTCACCGAATACCAGCATAGCTCCCACGAGCACCATCACCGGACGGGTGGCATTGATAGGTCCTACAATGGTTATGGGCAAATGTTTCATTCCGAAATATCCGAATATCCACGAAGACAATACGATGAACGACTTGATGATAATATATTTATGCTGTTCCCAACCAGCAACGGGAACATTGAATATTGTTCCTCCCAACAAGTCCGGTTGATAAACGGATATCAGGATAAACGGTAGAAAGATGAGACTGGAAAAGAATGTATTTAGAAACAAAACAGGAAGTACTGCATTATCTTTCAACGATTTCTTCTTGAATACATCATAAAAGCCCAGCAAAGTAGCCGAGAGGAATGCTAATAATAACCACATGAGAATATTTATTATTTACTAATTACCAATTATAAGTTATCAGCGACAGACGGTTCGCCGGTTATGGATGATTGCTGGTCATCACATTCAAATATACTTTCCGGGTATTCCACGTTGACCAGAAACAGGGCTTGCCCCGGAGCAGATGTCCCGGCTTTACAACGGTCCTGCTGTTCTATAATCCGCCGGAAACCTTCAACAGTCAGTTTCCCGCGTCCCACTTCAATGAGCGTGCCTACAATGGCTCGCACCATATTCCGCAAGAAACGGTCGGCACGAATGGTAAACACCCAGGTAGCATCTTCTTCCTGCGTCCATTCTGCATGAGTAATATGACAAATATTGGTCTTTACATCCGTATGAAGTTTACTGAAACTCGTAAAATCGTTGTACTCGAAAAGGATACGCGCTGCTTCGTTCATGCGTTCATAATTCAACTGGTTATAAAGACGCCAGCGATATTGCCTGTTAAAAGGATATTTCGATGTCGTCACATAATATTTATAAGTTCGCGCAGTCGCATCAAAACGGGCATGGGTATCCGGCCGAACCCGGCAAACACGATAAATGGAAATATCGGGAGGTAGCAGACGATTTAATTTATCAGTTACAGAAGTAGTATCCAACAGTTCATCGGAATCAAAATGAGCAACCATCAGAGAGGCATGCACTCCCGCATCCGTCCGGCCTGCTCCTATTACTTCAATTTCGCGACGCAGAAAGGTAGACAATGCCTTCATCAGACATTCCTGCACACTAATCCCATTCGGTTGAATCTGCCAACCGTGATAGTTGGTTCCGTCGTAAGCCAAATAAATAAAATACCTTTGCACGCTAATTCCTCTTTTTTAGGGTTTTCGCGCGCAAAAGTAGTCATTTTATCTCATTTATCTTTGTATAATTCGCATAAACCTGTATATTTGGAGAACAAAATAATCATGATTCACTAATACCTCACAATTATGAGTAGTACCATTTTCCTTATTATTGCCCTTGTGACAACAGGAATATTTGTAATCCAATTCGTTCTATCCATCTTTTTCGGAGACATAGATGCAGATGTAGACGTAGATGCTGACATCAGTAGCGTAGTTTCTTTTAAAGGACTAACTCATTTTGGAATCGGATTCGGCTGGTACATGTATTTAGCGGGAAACACTGAAATTCAAAGTTATGTCATCGGAATTCTGGTGGGTCTTTTCTTTGTTCTCGCTGTGTGGTTTCTCTATAAGAAAGCTTATCAACTGCAACAAGTAAATCATTCTGAACAGACAGATCAACTTGTGGGACGAGAATGTACCATCTACTTCAAGCAAAGCGACAGCAAATATACTGTACAGACCACCCGGGACGGAGCCATGCGTGAAGTAGACGTCATCTCCGAATCCGGAAAAACATACCAGACTGGAGACCGAACAATCATCACCAGTTACAAAGACGGAACACTGTTCATTCAATAACTATTCAAATACATAATTTTATGACACAAGAAATGTTGATAATGGCTGCTATATTAGTGGCAGTCATTTTGCTTACCTTCATTGGTATCCTTTCCCGTTACCGCAAATGTAAGAGTGACGAGGTACTCGTCGTATATGGTAAAACGGGAGGAGATAAAAAGTCGGCAAAACTATACCACGGTGGTGCAGCCTTCGTATGGCCTATTATTCAAGGCTACGAATTCCTGTCCATGAAACCCATGCAGATCGAATGTAAACTGACCGGTGCGCTATCCGCTCAGAATATTCGTGTAGATGTGCCGACTACAATCACCGTAGCCATCAGCACAGATCCCGAAGTGATGCAGAATGCCGCAGAACGTATGCTGGGTCTGACGATGGATGACAAGCAGAACTTAATTACTGATGTTGTATATGGTCAGATGCGTATGGTGATCGCCGATATGACTATCGAAGAATTAAATTCTGACCGGGATAAGTTCCTGGCTAAAGTGAAAGATAATATTGATACTGAACTTCGCAAATTCGGTTTGTATCTGATGAACATCAACATCAGTGATATTCGCGATGCTGCCAACTACATTGTCAATTTAGGTAAGGAAGCTGAAAGTAAAGCACTGAACGAGGCACAGGCTAACATCGAAGAACAGGAAAAGCTGGGTGCTATCAAAATTGCTAATCAAATAAAGGAGCGTGAAACGAAAGTAGCAGAAACCCGCAAAGATCAGGATATTGCTATTGCAGAAACCAAAAAACTACAAGAAATCTCCGTTGCAAATGCAGATAAGGACAGAATCTCACAAGTAGCCATTGCCAATGCAGAAAAAGAATCACAAGTAGCAAAGGCTGAAGCTGAAAAGAATATCCGTATCGAGCAGGCAAATACAGAAAAAGAAAGCCGTGTTGCCGAACTAAACTCGGATATGGAAATCAAACAGGCGGAAGCTGCCAAGAAAGCTGCCATCGGACGAAATGACGCACAGAAAGAGGTAGCACTCTCCAATGCAGAACTAGCTGTAACACAAGCTAATGCCGATAAGCAAGCAGGTGAAGCTGCCGCAAAATCGGAAGCTGCCGTACAAACTGCACGCGAAATTGCGCAAAAGGAAGTGGAAGAAGCTAAGGCACGGAAAGTGGAATCTTCATTGAAGGCTGAAAAGATTGTTCCTGCGGAAATCGCCAGACAGGAAGCTATCCTGCAAGCAAATGCCATCGCTGAAAAGATTACCCGCGAAGCGGAAGCACGCGCAAAGGCTACTTTAGCACAAGCCGAAGCGGAAGCAAAAGCTATCCAATTGAAACTGGAAGCAGAAGCGGAAGGTAAGAAGAAATCATTACTTGCGGAAGCAGAAGGTTTCGAAGCAATGGTAAGAGCAGCTGAATCGAATCCAGCTATCGCTATCCAATATAAGATGGTAGACCAGTGGAAGGAAATCGCCGGCGAACAGGTGAAGGCGTTCGAACACATGAACCTAGGAAATATCACTGTATTCGACGGAGGAAACGGTGGAACTAGCAATTTCCTGAACACATTAGTAAAGACAGTAGCTCCGAGCCTTGGCGTATTGGACAAGCTTCCTATCGGTGAAACAGTGAAGGGTATTATCAATCCGGAAAGCAAAACGGAGGAAAAGCCTGCAACAAAAGCTGACGAGAAAAAAGATAAGAAATAGTTGTAATCCAACATAATATACGCTGATGAGAAAAGCATGATTACTTGTTCTCATCAGCGTTTGTTTTTTATATATAACTCGAATAAATCTTCTTTGAACATTCCGGATTTATTACGTTCTTTATGTTACATAAAATATGTAACACAAAATATGTAATAAGTCGTGAAGCCATATCGCTCATTCTTTGTATACAATTACAATAATCCCGGAATGTCGCGCCACTAGAAATGATTTTGCAAAATCATTTCTCATATTCTCATAATCCATAGAATAATTACCTGTAATTCAAAGCAATAGCACTATGAGAAATACTTTTCAAAAAGCTGTTTCTCATAATATTTTGCCTGAAATGTCATAAAAAACCGGTATTTCTCATACTTTCATCATGCATTTCTCATACCGGGACTGCTATATAATACCTACATAATAAATGTCAACCCAACCCGAAGATAAGAAAAAAGGCAGTCAACTATTATCAGGGTATTACAGTCTCCGGTAGTCCCATATATTATGGGAAAAGATTCCCTAGCTGGAGGGAATTTATTCCCTTATTTTGCGGGAATAAATTCCCATAATATAAAAGAATACTTTCCCACAATATGTGGGACTACCGGAACTAACGGATATACTTACCCAAGATCATAGTATTCTATATATTCGTCAAATTGAGGCGTTTCTGTAACTCCCCGCCTGCGGAAAAGTCCCTGTATGTATTCCTGCTCCTTCGGTTTAATCAGCCGCTCCTTGTTGCAACAACGGTAATAGATCGTTTTGCCAAAGTAGGCTATCATCTGTCGTTTGATAACGGTGGCATCAGCAAGCGGCACCCGATCCAGCAAATGTTTCATACCCCGTGCAAACAACACCGGCTTTTCATCAATAAAGTAAGTGCAGTCTACACCATCGGAAGTGACATGTTCGGGATTAATAACCATTACAGCAGCCCGCTGTTTCGGCATTCGGAGAGTTACTTGTCGCCGCAAACATTTGTCCGCACGCAAACAATGTCCATTCAAGCAATGAGCGAAGCTAACGGGCATAGAATTGTAATCGAAATCTGTTTTCATGTGTGTTATGTTTAGTGGGAAAGTGGCCTATTTTTATAAACCGCTACAAATGTATGAAAATAGCTGGAGGACAGGAAATAAATACACTATTTACTTCAACATATCGATAAAATCTTTATATTTGCCTCCAACGTCAACACAGGAACTTATAAGACTATATCTCTCCTGCAAAACTATAAAACAAAATAATCATGAAAACAAAACATTTACTTGGAGCACTACTTTCATTCCTCTGTACAATTATCTTTTTTAGCTGTGGCAATAATAATGAAGAAAAGATATATCCTTTATCCTTTGAAAAAGAGTATTACGAACAACCTTTATTAAGAGCAACAGATATTACCATTAGAGGTGGAAACAGAGACTATACCGTGACTGTAGAAGAAACTGATATTTTAAGCATCGATGTAGATTTATCCAGCTCAATAGGAATGGGAAGTTTAAAAGTTACCCCCAAAAAGAAAGGAGAAACAAAGGTGAAAGTAAAAGATAATATCACCAACGAAATAGTTGAATTAAAAATTAAAATTATAGACAGTTATTTGGCATACGCAATAAAAGAAAGTAATCATCCGGCACTGTCCAATGGCACTGTGGTCTATTTGATTAACAATGAATCTAAAGATTGCTATTTCTTCCGATATAGCGACTCCAAAAACGAACTATCCCAAAATCCGATAGCCAAAGGAACATACGATTTTTCAGTCAAATTAGAAAATGGTTTCGGCAACTCATCTCCTACATACGCCATACCTTATTTAACATTAAATTATGCATCTGACGAACAAGGAAATTTCACGGATGCATCAACCCCTCCCACCCCTCACAAATTAAGATTTGAACTATTTGATGGAGTTACAAGTGTAAATGCAGTTATCAATCTTATACAAAGATATTTAAAGATAGATTGGGAGCAACTTATTAACAAGGCTCTTACTAGAAGTGATTATTTAATAATACCAACGCTGAAGACAACAATAGATAACACGGATTATACCATTATAGGCACTCTTGATACCCGTCCGGAAATACCGGAAAATATTTTAGAGTGACCCGTAAAAGATATGAGGCGGAAAATAATGCAAAGCATAGAACGTATGAAAAAATAGCGTATATTTGCGGGCAAAAAATACAAAATGACTACTTACAAGCTTCGCATATTACCGCTATTTTTACTTGTTATTGGGCTTACAACGCTTACTTCAAGCTGCAAAAAGAAAGACATGTCACTGAAATTGAACAAGCCGCACAATATTCGTGGCGTTGTCAGTTACAAACGTTCTTTCCCTGATTTGAACGATGCACATCTGGAAGTCGCTAAAAAGATAGGTATTAGCCCGCTGGCAGACCGAGAAGAAGCGGAAGCTATGAAAGAAAAGTTGACTCATATCACTGATAATGAATTTTATGCAGTGGATTCATTGACACATTCCATTCCCTACCTCGTTCCACGTGCCAGCGCATTGCTCGATACAATCGGCTCCAACTTTCTCGATTCATTGGCTGCCAAAGGGCTGAATCCCAATCAGGTAATCATCACCTCCGTACTACGTACTGAAAACGATGTGAAACGTCTCCGCCGTCGCAATGGAAATGCCTCCGCCAACTCGGCACATTGTTTCGGGGCTACTTTTGATGTTAGTTGGAAACGTTTTAAGAAAGTGGAAGATAAAGACGGTCGCCCTATGCAGGACGTGAGTGCCGACACACTGAAACTTGTTCTATCCGAAGTTTTAAGAGATCTACGACAAGCTGAAAAATGCTATATCAAATACGAACTGAAGCAAGGTTGTTTCCATATTACTGCCCGATGAACGGAAGATGAATGTAAATTGCAGTAAAATTCACCTCCAAACAATCAGAGAATCCAAAACGTTTCATTAAATTTGCAGAAATTTTTCTTTAATACAACTTAATGATAGAGAAGCTGATTGTTCTTGAGGACATTGATCCGGTTATTTTTTACGGCGTAAACAACGCCAACATACAGTTAATTAAAGCTTTATATCCAAAGCTACGCATAGTTGCCCGAGGCAATGTCATCAAAGTGCTGGGCGACGAGGAAGAAATGTGTGCTTTCGAAGAAAATATCACCAAACTTGAAAAGTACTGCGCCGAATATAATTCACTGAAAGAAGAAGTTATCATTGACATTATAAAAGGAAATGCGCCGCAAGCGGAACAGACAGGAAACGTGATTGTGTTCAGTGTCACAGGAAAACCTATCATCCCCCGAAGTGAAAACCAGTTGAAACTGGTAGAAGGATTCGCCAAGAATGATATGGTATTTGCCATCGGTCCGGCAGGTTCGGGAAAGACATACACCGCTATCGCCCTCGCCGTACGTGCATTGAAGAATAAAGAAATCAAAAAAATCATCCTTAGCCGCCCCGCCGTAGAAGCCGGAGAAAAGCTCGGTTTCCTGCCCGGCGACATGAAAGATAAGATCGACCCATACCTGCAACCTTTATACGATGCCCTGCAAGATATGATACCTGCTGCCAAGTTAAAGGAATACATGGAATTGAACATTATCCAGATTGCCCCGTTAGCCTTTATGCGCGGACGCACGCTGAATGATGCGGTCGTCATTTTGGACGAAGCCCAGAATACTACCACACAGCAAATCAAAATGTTCCTCACCCGTATGGGTATGAACACCAAAATGATTGTGACGGGAGACATGACACAGATTGACCTCCCCGCTTCACAAACATCGGGATTGGTGCAAGCTCTCCGCATCTTAAAGGGAGTGAAAGGTATCAGTTTTGTTGAACTGAATAAAAAAGATATCGTACGCCATAAACTGGTGGAACGTATCGTGGATGCTTACGAAAAATTCGACAAAGAAGCGAAAGCCGAACGGGAGAAACGGAAAAACGAACAACTGGTTATCAACGGCGAACGTCCGGTGAAACTGGCCAAAGACTAATCGTCTTTAGATTCGGAATCCTATTGCGACTTGTTATTTGTAACTTGTAATTTGTAATTATAATAAAGACAATGAAAGCATTAACAAAAACAGATTTCAACTTTCCGGGACAGAAAAGCGTGTACCACGGAAAAGTGCGCGATGTGTACAACATCAACGGCGAAAAACTCGTCATGGTAGCAACCGACCGTATTTCGGCCTTTGACGTAGTACTTCCTGAAGGTATTCCTTACAAAGGACAAATGCTGAACCAGATTGCAGCTAAATTCCTCGATGCCACTACTGACATCTGTCCGAACTGGAAAATGGCTACTCCGGACCCAATGGTAACGGTAGGCGTATTGTGTGAAGGTTTTCCGGTAGAAATGATTGTACGCGGTTACCTGTGTGGTAGCGCATGGCGTACTTACAAAAGCGGCGTACGCGAAATTTGCGGCGTGAAGTTGCCGGACGGAATGCGCGAAAACCAGAAATTCCCGGAACCCATCGTTACTCCGACTACGAAAGCTGAAATGGGATTGCACGACGAAGACATCTCTAAAGAAGAAATCCTAAAACAAGGACTGGCTACTCCGGAAGAGTATGAAATTCTCGAAAAATATACATTAGCCCTTTTCAAACGCGGTACTGAAATCGCAGCAGAGCGCGGACTGATCCTCGTAGATACAAAATACGAATTCGGTAAGCACAATGGCACTATCTACCTGATGGACGAAATCCACACTCCGGATTCAAGCCGCTATTTCTACTCTGAAGGTTATCAGGAACGTTTCGAAAAAGGCGAACCGCAGAAACAACTTTCTAAAGAATTCGTTCGCGAATGGTTGATGGAAAACGGCTTCCAAGGCAAAGACGGTCAGAAAGTACCGGAAATGACTCCGGCTATCGTACAAAGTATCAGTGACCGCTACATCGAATTGTTCGAAAACATCACCGGTGAGAAATTCGTGAAAGAAGATACTAGCAATATCGCTGAACGTATATTCAAAAACGTCGAAACTTTTTTGAACAGCTGATAAGCGATAAATGACAGATAATAAATGATAGTTGATAGATGATAAATGATAGTTAATATGCAGCTTATCGCATATAACTATTAACTCTGTCATCTTCCAACTATCATTTATCAACTATCTTCTTCAACTATCAACTATCATTTATCAACTATCAACTAAAAAATGGATTACCCGCAACAACATATCAAGCCTTACGACGAAGAAGGAAAAAAGACCGAGCAAGTGGAACGTATGTTCGACAACATCGCACATGCCTACGACAAGCTGAACCATACCTTATCTTTAGGTATCGACCGCAGCTGGCGCAAAAAAGCTATTGCCTGGTTACACCCTTTTCAACCGCAGCGAATGATGGATGTAGCGACCGGTACAGGGGATTTTGCCATCCTCGCCTGCCGCAAACTGCAACCTGCCGAACTAATCGGCACGGACATCTCGGAAGGTATGATGAATGTGGGACGTGAAAAAGTAAAAAAGGAAGGACTGTCGGATAAAATATCTTTTGCCCGGGAGGACTGCACTTCACTCTCTTTTGCCGACAATGATTTTGACGCTATTACTGTAGCTTTCGGTATCCGCAATTTCGAAGATCTCGACAAAGGGCTCTCCGAGATGTGCCGCGTACTGAAACCGGGCGGTCATCTTGTAATTCTGGAACTTACCACTCCGGACCGCTTCCCGATGAAACAACTGTTTTCCATCTACTCTAAAATCGTCATTCCATTATTGGGTAAGCTTCTATCCAAAGATAACAGTGCCTACCGCTATCTGCCGGACACCATCAAAGTATTTCCTCAAGGGGAAGTCATGAAAGGAGTCATCGCCCGAGCCGGTTTTAGCGAAGTCAACTTCAAACGGCTGACCTTTGGTATCTGCACTCTTTATACCGCAACCAAATAACCTAATAATGTAACCTTATGAAAACAACAAAATCAATTGGACTATTTCTACTCTGCATTTTTTGTTGTATCAATTTCACCTCTTGTGATCCGGCAAACAATGGAGGAGATGACCTAATATGGGATTTTGCTCCCATAGTTCTTTACATTTCAGTACAGGATGCTCAAGGCAATGACTTACTGAATCCACTCACCAAAGGCTCTATTGCCAATCAAGGAATAAAAGCGATCTACAAAGGGGAGACTTACGAAAAAGATGCTCCGCTAAACGAACGCACCAGAGCTTATATGGCCTATTTCACAGGTCTGCAAACAGGAGTAAGCAAAGACGGAAAATATTATCTGACTTTCGGAGAATTCAATGGCGATCATACATTCGATAATGAGAAAGTAGAAATAGACTGGAATGATGGAAAAGAACCATCTGTCATCACTTTTTCCAGTAAACTGACCTGGAAATCAAAGAAAGAACCCGTATTCGACCGGAAATTCTGCCTGAACGGACAAGAAATTGACCAGAAACAAGGTTTAGTAATTACCAGACCCCCCTCTCAATCTGAACAGAAATTCGATATCGTTGCCGTAGAATATGGCATAGATGTAGAAACGGACGAAATTAAAGAAAAAATAAAAGCCGATTTAGAGAGTAAATCTCCCTATACCAATGGAGAATCATACAGTATATCTATTCAGGAAAAGAACTCCGGTACATATACATTACTCAATTCTGATGGCTTTCCTATAACAAAAAAGGAATTCGCAATCGAAGAAGCAGAAGCTCATGGTATGTATGGAATAACGACTGAAATAGCCAAAACTTGCAGACTTATTCCTCCTGACGACCAAATATACAACCATATAAAATTGAAATTAGGCATTGACGGCGAGAAGTCATCTAACACTTTCAATATCTTTATCGGCCGCCCTTATAATTTCTGGATATACGAAGATTTGACGGAATACTATAAAGACAAATACCCTGACGGTAAAGTAAAAGAAATAGTACGTCTTCTAAAAAGTAAACCCAATAACCCAACTAAGCAATAAATGATTATGGAAAAATATGGTTTAATCGGCTACCCTCTGCGACATTCTTTTTCTATCGGATACTTTAATGAGAAATTCAAATCCGAAGGTATCAATGCAGAGTATGTGAATTTTGAAATTCCCAGCATTAATAACTTCATGGAAGTTATCGAAGAGAATCCCAATTTATGCGGGCTTAATGTGACTATCCCCTACAAAGAACAAGTGATTCCTTTTTTGGATGAACTCGACCGTGATACCGCAAAGATAGGTGCTGTGAATGTCATTAAAATCATCCGCCAGCAGAAAGGAAAAGTCAAACTGGTTGGCTACAACTCCGACATCATCGGATTTACTCAATCCATTCAACCTTTATTGCAGCCTCATCACCAAAAAGCATTGATTCTGGGTACCGGCGGAGCTTCCAAAGCCGTCTACCACGGGCTGAAAAACCTGGGTATTGAAAGTATATTCGTATCACGCACCCACAAAGCCGATGATATGCTGACTTATGAGGAACTGACTCCCGAAATTATGGCAGAATATACAATCATCGTCAACTGTACTCCCGTAGGTATGTTTCCTAAGGTAGATTTCTGCCCTAATATTCCTTATGAGCTACTGACTCCAAACCATTTGCTCTATGATTTGTTATATAATCCGAATGTTACGCTGTTCATGAAAAAAGGAGAAGCACAAGGGGCTGTTGTTAAAAACGGTCTGGAAATGCTGCTGCTCCAGGCATTTGCCGCATGGGAGATATGGCATAAATAAGGATTAGAGAGAGTTTTTATGAGGAGAAAAGTTGTATATAGCATCATTATTATCATGCTGGCATTGACCGGCTGCACCATCGGAGGAAGTTTTTATATGTTAAACTTTTCATTGACTCCGAATGCCAAGATTTTGTCTAAAGATGCTGACTCTTATCCCTTCATGTATAGAAACTACCCTTTCCTACGTCCATGGGTGGACAGCCTGAAACAAGTGGATGCACTGAAAGATACATTCATCATCAATCCGCACGGAATACAACTTCATGCGTATTATGTTGCTGCTCCCCAACCCACCAGTAAGACAGCAGTCATTGTGCATGGACATACAGATAATGCTATCCGTATGTTTATGATTGGTTATCTGTATAATCGAGATTTAGGATATAACATATTACTTCCCGACCTGCAACATCAGGGAGAAAGTGAAGGCCCAGCCATCCAGATGGGATGGAAAGACCGTTGGGACGTATTGCAATGGATGAACATTGCCAATGAGATTTTCGGAGATAGTACACAAATGGTTGTACACGGCATTTCAATGGGAGGTGCGACAACCATGATGGTGTCCGGTGAGGAACAGAAACCATTTGTTAAATGCTTTGTGGAAGATTGCGGCTACACCAGTGTATGGGACGAATTCTCACATGAGCTTAAAGCTAGTTTCCACCTTCCCCCTTTTCCACTCATGTATACCACAAGCTGGCTTTGCGAGAAGAAATATGGATGGAATTTTAAAGAGGCTTCCTCACTGAAACAAGTAGCCAAATCACAGCTTCCGATGCTGTTTATTCACGGGGATAAAGACACGTATGTGCCTACCTGGATGGTATATTCGCTCTACGAAGCCAAACCGGGACCCAAAGAACTATGGATTGTTCCAGGAGCGGCTCATGCAGTTTCATACAAAGAGAATAAACAGGAATACACCGACCGAGTCCGTGCATTCGTCGGGCGATACATTCATTAAACCTATTATAACAAGGAGTTTTAGATTCATAACAGAAAAAGTTTCTATATTTGCAAACGTAAAATAATCGTTATGAAATCAATATTGACTTTTATATTAGCTACTTTTCTTCTGTTCCCACTACAAGCTCAAGAGAAAGTATACACGGTGGACAACCTCCCAAAAGTTCACCTGCAAAACAAAATGCAATATGTTTGCAACCCGGCCGGCATACTTTCACAGGCAGCTTGTGACAGTATAGACTCCATGCTTTATGCCTTGGAACAACAAACAGGAATTGAAACGGTGGTTGCCGTAGTTCCATCAATCGGAGAAGAAGATTGTTTCAACTTCTGCCATCAGTTACTTAATAAATGGGGTGTAGGGAAGAAAGATAAAAATAACGGATTGGTTATTTTGTTGGTTACAGATCAACGTTGTATCCAGTTTTATACCGGTTATGGTTTGGAAGGAGTGCTCCCCGATGCGATCTGTAAAAGGATTCAAACCAGATATATGATTCCTTACCTGAAAGACGGAAATTGGGATGCCGGAATGGTGGCCGGCCTAAAAGCGACTTGTCAGCGGCTTGACGGTTCTATGGAAAATGATGCTCTCTCCGATTCGAACAGCGGTGGTTCTTTTGATTTTGTTCTTGCCATTCTTTGTTTTATTGCTATTGGCGGAGGTCTTGCTTTCTTTTCGGCACGCAAACAAAGCCGTTGTCCGAATTGTGGTAAACATCAATTACAGAGAAGCGGAAGTGCTGTCGTATCCCGAATTAACGGGGTGAAAACCGAGGATGTTACCTATACATGTAGAAACTGCGGACATACCATCATACGCCGCCAACAAAGTTATGATAATGATTACCACCACCGGGGAGGTGGCGGAGGTGGTCCATTTATTGGAGGCTTCGGCGGAGGTAGTTTCGGAGGCGGAGGCGGTTTCGGTGGAGGCAGCTTTGGCGGAGGAATGGGCGGTGGCGGCGGTGCCGGTTCTCGTTTCTAAAGAAAATAAGTAGAAAACAAATTATCAAATTCAATAAAAACAAGAAACATGAAGAAGTCAATTATTATCATCTTAGCCGTTGTGGCTATCCTTGTCATATGGGCAGTAAGTGTATATAACGGTCTGGTTACTATGGACGAGAATGTAAGTGGTCAATGGGCAAATGTAGAAACTCAATACCAACGTCGTGCCGACTTGATTCCTAATCTGGTAAACACAGTGAAAGGATATGCGACACATGAGAAGGAAACATTGGAAGGAGTTGTTGCCGCACGTAGCCAGGCTACTCAAATCAAAGTAGACGCTGCCGATCTGACACCGGAAAAGTTAGCGCAATATCAAAAGGCACAAGGTGCTGTAACATCAGCACTAGGCAAATTATTAGCTATTACCGAGAATTATCCGGATCTGAAAGCTAACCAGAACTTTCTGGAACTTCAAGCTCAACTGGAAGGAACAGAAAACCGCATCAATGTAGCACGCAAAGACTTCAATGATGCAGCACAAGCTTATAATACCAATATCCGCCGTTTCCCGAAGAATATTTTCGCGGGAATGTTCGGTTTCGATAAGAAAGCATATTTTGAAGCAGAGGAAGGTAGTGAGAAGGCTCCGAAAGTAGAATTCTAAAAAAATGATTTACAAAGAGAGAGACTAGATATTATCTGAAATATTTATTCTGACATTTTTTCATTAGATAAAACCCTTATATATATAAGAGTTAAAATCACAGTTTTCATTACTATGATTTTAACTCTTAATTTTCTATTATTATTCTCCTTTTCAAGAGAATATTCTAAAGTAAAACAGTTAATGATTAACATTTGCCAGTACCTAGTTGGCTGTACCAAAAAAAAGCTGTACTTTTGCAGCCGTATACAATATAATTCTATAACTCATGAGTAATCAACGATACATGATGCGTGGAGTAAGCGCATCAAAAGAAGATGTGCACAACGCCATCAAGAACATCGACAAAGGAATCTTTCCAAAAGCGTTTTGCAAAATTATCCCGGACATATTGGGAGGTGACCCGGAATATTGCAATATTATGCATGCCGATGGTGCCGGAACCAAATCATCTCTCGCTTATATGTACTGGAAAGAAACGGGTGATTTGTC
This sequence comes from Bacteroides sp. MSSM.1001136sp1_RTP21357st2_D2_RTP21359_211015, assembly GCF_040913205.1. Taxonomy (NCBI): domain Bacteria; kingdom Pseudomonadati; phylum Bacteroidota; class Bacteroidia; order Bacteroidales; family Bacteroidaceae; genus Bacteroides; species Bacteroides sp. MSSM.1001136sp1_RTP21357st2_D2_RTP21359_211015. The sequence goes on from NZ_JBDFVF010000006.1 coordinate 44,120, forward strand.
CGTTTGGAAAGGTATTGCGCAGGATGCATTGATTATGAATATCGACGACCTGCTTTGTGTAGGTGCCGTAGACAATATTCTTGTCTCTTCTACCATTGGACGTAATAAACTGTTGATTCCCGGAGAAGTAATCTCCGCCATCATCAATGGAACAGATGAATTGCTGGCCGAACTCCGTGAAATGGGTGTAGGGGTATACGCAACCGGTGGTGAAACTGCTGATGTCGGCGACTTGGTTCGTACGATCATCGTTGACTCTACCGTAACTTGTCGCATGAAACGTTCAGACGTTATCGACAATGCCAATATTCGTCCGGGTGACGTGATCGTTGGTTTGGCTTCTTACGGACAAGCTACTTACGAAAAAGAATACAATGGCGGTATGGGCAGCAATGGTTTGACAAGTGCCCGTCACGATGTATTCGGAAAATATCTTGCTGAAAAATATCCGGAAAGCTATGATGCCGCAGTTCCTGAAGAATTAGTTTACTCCGGCAAGTTAAAATTGATAGACAGTGTAGAAGACTCTCCAATTGATGCAGGCAAGTTAGTGCTCTCCCCTACTCGTACATACGCACCAGTAGTGAAGAAATTACTCGATGCACTGCGCCCGGAAATCCACGGAATGGTGCACTGCTCCGGTGGTGCACAAACCAAAGTTTTACACTTTGTTGAAAACGTTCGTGTAGTAAAGGATAATCTTTTCCCTGTTCCTCCTTTATTCAAAACTATTCAAGAACAAAGTGGTACGGACTGGGCAGAAATGTACAAGGTATTCAATATGGGACATCGCCTCGAAGTTTATTTGTCACCGGAACATGCAGAAGAAGTAATTGCTATTTCCGAGTCATTCGGTATTCCGGCACAGATTGTAGGACGTGTTGAAGCATGTGAGCAAACAGAATTAATCATTAAGAGCGAATTCGGAGAATTTAGATACTAAAGAATGGCAGATAACAGTACCATATTAGAAAAATTAGACGGACTCGTAGCCCGTTTTGAAGAAATATCTACCCTTATCACAGACCCGGCAGTGATTGCCGATCAGAAACGTTATGTCAAGTTGACTAAAGAATATAAGGAATTAGACGACTTGATGAAAGCAAGGAAAGAATATATCCAATTACTGGGTAATATTGAAGAAGCTAAAAATATCCTTGCTAATGAATCGGATGCTGAAATGCGCGAGATGGCGAAAGAAGAAATGGACAATAGTCAAGAGCGCCTTCCGGTATTGGAAGAAGAAATCAAACTGATGCTTGTCCCTGCCGATCCGCAAGACAGCAAGAACGCAATTCTTGAAATCCGTGGCGGTGCAGGAGGTGATGAAGCAGCTATCTTTGCCGGTGACCTCTTTCGTATGTATGCCAAATTCTGTGAAACCAAAGGTTGGAAGATGGAAGTCTCCAATGCAAACGAAGGAACAGCAGGAGGATTCAAAGAAGTTGTTTGTAGTGTCACGGGCGATAATGTATATGGAATTTTAAAATATGAATCGGGAGTACACCGCGTACAGCGCGTTCCTGCTACCGAAACACAAGGACGTGTTCATACTTCTGCCGCATCAGTGGCGGTACTTCCCGAAGCTGAAGAATTCGATGTAGTCATCAACGAAGGAGAAATCAAATGGGATACTTTCCGAAGTGGTGGTGCCGGTGGACAGAATGTAAATAAGGTAGAATCCGGAGTACGTCTGCGTTATATCTGGAAGAACCCGAATACAGGCATTGCCGAAGAAATACTTATTGAATGTACCGAAACACGTGACCAACCGAAAAATAAGGAACGTGCCTTGGCCCGTCTCCGTACATTTATCTATGACAAGGAACATCAGAAATACATCGATGACATTGCCTCCAAGCGCAAAACAATGGTATCGACCGGAGACCGTTCTGCTAAAATCCGCACCTACAACTATCCACAGGGACGAATCACCGACCATCGCATCAATTACACGATTTATAATCTTGCTGCATTCATGGACGGGGATATTCAAGACTGTATCGACCACCTGATCGTAGCAGAAAACGCGGAACGCTTGAAAGAAAGCGAACTTTAGAAAAATGAAGAGTTGATAGTTGAAAATGATTTCTTAGAAATAGTCAATAGTAAATTGTATAATAGTAAATAATAAGATGGATAAGCAACAATTATTTGAAAACATAAAGCGCAAAAAATCATTCCTTTGTGTAGGACTTGATACTGACATCAAGAAAATCCCGGAGCATCTGTTGAAAGAAGAAGATCCGATCTTTGCATTCAACAAAGCCATCATTGACGCGACAGCTGATTTGTGCATCGCCTATAAGCCCAATCTGGCTTTCTATGAAAGCATGGGCGTAAAAGGATGGATCGCATTTGAAAAGACAGTAAAATACATCAAAGATAACTATCCCGATCAATTCATCATCGCTGATGCAAAGCGTGGTGACATCGGAAATACTTCTGCAATGTACGCCCGCACCTTCTTTGAAGAACTTAATATCGACTCTGTAACGGTAGCTCCTTATATGGGCGAAGACAGCGTTACTCCGTTCCTTACCTATGAAGGTAAATGGGTGATTCTGTTGGCATTGACTTCCAACAAAGGTTCACATGACTTCCAACTAACAGAAGATGTAAACGGTGAACGTCTGTTCGAGAAAGTATTACGTAAATCACAAGAATGGGCTAGTGACGACCGTATGATGTATGTGGTAGGTGCCACTCAAGGACGTGCTTTCGAAGATATTCGTAAAATTGTTCCGAACCATTTCCTTCTCGTACCAGGTGTAGGAGCACAAGGCGGCTCGCTCGAAGAAGTTTGTAAATACGGAATGAACAGTACATGCGGATTAATTGTTAATTCCTCACGTGGTATCATCTACGTAGATAAAACAGAGAAATTTGCAGAAGCTGCCCGCACCGCCGCACAAGAAGTACAGGCGCAAATGGCTGAACAACTCAAAGCAATTCTCTGAAAAGAGAAAAAGGATCTCTAAAGAAAACGAATGCCTTACGAAAGAAAGATAATTAACGACCCCGTATTCGGGTTCATCAATATTCCAAAGGGGTTACTGTACGATATAGTACGGCATCCCCTTTTGCAGCGTCTTACCCGCATCAAGCAGGTAGGATTATCATCTGTTGTATACCCCGGTGCGCAACACACCCGCTTCCAACACTCTTTAGGTGCTTTTCACCTGATGAGTGAAGCTATCACCCAACTGGCTTCTAAAGGTAATTTTATTTTTGACAGCGAAGCGGAAGCTGTACAGGCGGCCATCCTGTTACATGATATAGGACATGGTCCCTTCTCACATGTACTGGAAGATACTATAGTAAAAGGAGTCTCCCACGAAGAGATTTCCCTCATGCTGATGGAACGGATGAACAAAGAGATGAACGGTCAGCTTAGTCTTGCCATCCAAATCTTCAAGGACGAATATCCGAAACGCTTTCTGCATCAACTCGTAAGCGGTCAGTTGGATATGGACAGACTTGATTATCTTCGCCGTGACAGCTTTTATACAGGCGTGACAGAAGGAAACATCGGTTCCGCCCGAATTATCAAAATGCTTGATGTAGCGGATGACCGACTCGTTATCGAATCCAAAGGGATCTATTCTATCGAGAATTTCCTCACGGCACGTCGCTTGATGTACTGGCAAGTATACCTGCATAAGACATCCGTCGCATACGAAAAGATGCTGATTAGTACTCTATTACGTGCCAAAGAATTAGCTTCCCAAAGAGTGGAACTGTTTGCATCACCCGCATTGCGTTTTTTCCTTTACAATGATATCAATCCTACGGAATTCTATCATAACCCCGACTGTCTGGAGAATTTTATCCAGCTAGACGACAATGATATATGGACAGCCTTGAAAGTGTGGAGCACCCATACAGACAAGGTACTTTCTACTTTAAGCACGGGAATGATAAACCGAAATATCTTTAAAGTAGAAATTTCATCGGAACCGATTAGTGAGGACAGAAAAAAAGAATTAACTTTGCACATCAGCCAGCAATTAGGTATAACCCTTTCCGAAGCGAACTATTTTGTCTCTACCCCCAGCATCGAAAAGAATATGTATGACCCGGCAGATGACAGTATTGACATTATCTACAAAGACGGCACTATCAAAAATATTGCCGAAGCATCGGACATGCTGAACATCTCATTATTGTCCAAAAAGGTAAAGAAATACTATCTCTGCTATCAGAGATTACACAGATAAGTATAAAATATTCATGCAATAACACGGAAATCTGAAAAAAAAATCCGTTATTTGTGAACTAATTAAATTTTAAATTAAAGACATGGAGTTCTCGGCTAAGCAAATTGCAGCATTTATCCAAGGGGAAATCATTGGAGACGAAAACGCTACGGTACACACATTCGCTAAAATTGAAGAGGGAATGCCCGGAGCAATTTCTTTCCTGTCAAATCCCAAATATACACCTTACATCTACGAGACACAATCAAGCATTGTCCTGGTTAATAAGGACTTCACTCCCGAGCACGAAATTAAAACTACTCTGATAAAAGTAGACAATGCATATGAAAGTCTGGCTAAATTGCTCAATCTTTATGAGATGAGCAAGCCTAAGAAACAAGGTATAGATTCATTAGCTTTCGTTGCACCCAGCGCCAAAATTGGTGAGAACGTATACATCGGTGCATTTGCCTATATTGGTGAAAATACCGTGATTGGAGATAATACCCAAATTTATCCACACACTTTTGTTGGAGACGGCGTGAAGATAGGCAACAGTTGCTTGCTGTACTCCAATGTAAATGTTTATCATGATTGCCGCATAGGTAACGAATGTATCCTGCACTCGGGTGCAGTGATTGGAGCTGACGGATTTGGTTTTGCTCCCACTCCGAATGGATACGATAAGATTCCGCAAATCGGAATTGTTATTCTGGAAGATAAAGTAGATATAGGTGCTAATACTTGTGTAGACCGTGCTACAATGGGAGCTACGGTAGTGCATAGTGGTGTCAAATTAGACAATCTGATACAAATAGCACATAATGATGAAATAGGTTCACATACCGTAATGGCTGCACAAGCCGGAATTGCCGGTTCTACCAAAATTGGTGAATGGTGTATGATCGGAGGTCAGGTAGGTATTGCAGGACATTCCAAAATAGGAGACAAAGTTGGTTTAGGTGCACAGTCAGGTGTACCCGGAGACATTAAATCCGGTAGCCAGCTTATCGGAACTCCTCCTATGGAACTGAAGCAATACTTCAAAGCATCCGTCGCACAAAGAAGCTTACCGGATATGCAGAAAGAATTGCGTAATTTGCGCAAAGAAATAGAAGAATTAAAACAACTATTAAATAAGTAAATAAGTAACCAATGCTGAAACAAAAAACGCTGAAAGATAGCTTTTCACTGAGCGGGAAAGGTCTTCACACTGGACTTGATCTCACTGTAACATTTAATCCTGCTCCGGACAATCATGGATATAAAATCCAGCGCATTGACGTAGAAGGACAACCAACTATCGATGCAGTAGCCGACAATGTGACAGAAACCACTCGTGGTACTGTATTGTCGAAGAATGGAGTCAAAGTAAGCACCGTTGAACATGGTATGGCAGCCCTCTACGCATTGGGCATTGATAACTGCCTTATTCAGGTTAACGGACCGGAATTTCCTATTTTAGATGGTAGTGCACAATATTATGTACAAGAAATAGAACGTGTAGGAACAGTAGAACAAAATGCCGTCAAAGACTTTTATATTATCAAGTCTAAAATTGAGTTCCGGGATGAAACGACTGGTTCTTCTATCATCGTACTTCCTGACGAGAATTTCAGTCTGAATGTACTGGTTTCTTACGATTCAACCATTATTCCGAATCAGTTTGCTACACTTGAGGATATGCATAATTTCAAAGACGAAGTGGCCGCCAGCCGTACTTTCGTCTTTGTTCGCGAAATAGAACCGCTGCTCTCCGCTGGATTGATTAAAGGGGGTGACCTGGACAATGCAATCGTAATCTACGAGCGTAAGATGTCACAGGAAAGTTTCGACAAGTTGGCAGATGTGATGAGAGTACCTCACATGGACGCTGAACAATTAGGCTATATCAATCACAAACCGTTGGTTTGGGCAAACGAATGTGCCCGCCACAAATTGTTGGATGTGATCGGTGACCTTGCTTTAATCGGTAAACCGATAAAAGGCCGGATCATTGCTACCCGTCCCGGACATACTATCAATAATAAGTTTGCACGCCAAATGCGGAAAGAAATCCGTTTGCACGAAATACAGGCGCCAAGTTACGACTGTAACCGTGAGCCGGTAATGGATGTAAACCGTATCCGCGAATTATTGCCACACCGCTATCCTTTCCAACTGGTTGACAAAGTGATTGAGATTGGTGCTAATTACATTGTAGGTATCAAAAATATCACAGCTAACGAACCTTTCTTTCAGGGACATTTCCCACAAGAACCTGTTATGCCGGGAGTACTTCAAGTAGAAGCAATGGCACAAGTCGGTGGTTTACTCGTTTTGAATTCAGTAGACGAACCTGAACGTTATTCTACCTATTTCATGAAAATAGATGGAGTAAAATTTCGCCAGAAAGTAGTGCCGGGAGATACTATTATCTTCCGTGTAGAAATGCTGGCACCTATCCGCCGTGGCATCTCTACTATGAAAGGATATGCATTTGTTGGCGAGAAAGTTGTTTGCGAAGCAGAGTTCATGGCACAAATAGTGAAAAATAAGTAATAATTGATATATTAAAAGCATGATAAGTCCTTTAGCGTATATTCATCCCGAAGCTAAAATTGGGGAAAATGTAGAAATTGCGCCTTTTGTATTTATAGATAAGAACGTAGTTATCGGCGACAACAATAAAATTATGGCTAACGCCAATATTTTATATGGTTCACGTATTGGTAACAGAAACACTATTTTTCCGGGTGCCGTAATCGGAGCCATCCCGCAGGACCTTAAGTTTCGCGGTGAGGAATCGACAGCCGAAATCGGGGATAATAATCTGATTCGTGAAAATGTAACAATCAACCGTGGTACGGCAGCTAAAGGGCGCACGATTGTGGGAAATAACAATTTATTGATGGAGGGTGTACACGTAGCACACGACGCATTGGTTGGTAACGGATGTATCATCGGTAACTCTACCAAGATGGCAGGCGAAATCGTCATTGATGATAACGCGATTGTCAGCGCCAATGTATTGATGCACCAATTCTGTCATGTAGGGAGTCATGTAATGATTCAGGGCGGATGCCGCTTCAGTAAAGATATTCCTCCTTACATCATCGCAGGACGCGAACCGATTGCTTTTAGTGGAATCAACATCATCGGCCTGCGTCGTCGTGGTTTTGCCAATGAAGTGATCGAAAGTATTCACAATGCATATCGTATCATTTATCAAAGTGGTTTAAACACGACAGAAGCATTGAAAAAAATAGAAGATGAATTTGAAAAAAGTCCGGAAATTGACTATATTATCGATTTCATCCGTAATTCAGAACGTGGTATCATTAAATAAACAGTTCAAAATAGTCATATTATGATATACAGATTTACTATCATATCTGATGAAGTTGACGATTTTGTCAGAGAAATACAAATTGATCCGGAAGCTACTTTTTATGACTTCCATGAAGCAATACTGAAATCAGTAGGGTACACAAACGACCAGATGACTTCTTTCTTTATCTGCGATGACGATTGGGAAAAAGGAAAAGAAGTAACCTTGGAAGAAATGGACGACAATCCGGAAATAGATAGCTGGGTAATGAAAGACACTACTATCAGTGAACTGGTAGAAGATGAAAAACAGAAACTGCTATATGTATTCGATTACATAACAGAACGTTGTTTCTTCATCGAACTATCCGAAATTATCACCGGAAAAGATATGGATGGCGCCAAATGTACCAAGAAATCAGGAGATGCTCCTAAACAAACGGTAGATTTTGAAGAAATGGCCGCTGCCAGCGGTTCTCTTGATCTGGATGAAAACTTCTATGGAGACCAGGACTTCGACATGGAAGACTTCGATCAGGAAGGATTTGACATAGGTGGTGACACTAGCAGCCCATACGAAGAAGAAAAATTTTAAGTATTAAGCATCAAGTATTAGGTATTAATTGCTATGTAGTGTCAAGCAGTTAATACCTAATATTTTTTTAGTCCCGTACGCTTTAATACTTAATATTTCTATACTTAATACTTAATATTTCTATACTTAATACTTAAAAATCTATGCCTACTCTCATTGTTCTTATAGGCCCTACAGGTGTGGGGAAAACGGAGTTGAGCCTGCGCTTGGCAGAAACATTTCAGACAAGCATTGTATCTGCCGATTCGAGACAGCTTTATGCCGAATTAAAAATAGGTACGGCAGCTCCTACTCCCGACCAACTCAAACGTGTCCCCCATCAACTGGTCGGCACGCTCCACCTCACAGACTATTACAGCGCTGCCCAATACGAAACAGAAGCACTGGAGATTCTGGAGAAATTATTCACGCAACACGAAGTCGTGATTCTCACTGGTGGCTCAATGATGTACGTAGACGCTATCTGTAAGGGAATTGACGATATTCCTACCGTTGATGCGGAAACCCGTCAAATCATGTTACAAAAGTATGAAGAGGAAGGCCTTGAACAACTCTGCGCAGAACTTCGACTGTTAGATCCGGAATATTACCGGATTGTAGATCTGAAGAATCCCAAGCGAGTGATTCATGCGTTGGAGATTTGCTATATGACCGGACGCACTTATACTTCTTTTCGCACCCAACAAAAAAAACAGCGTCCTTTCCGTATTCTGAAAGTCGGCCTGACTCGTGATCGGGAAGAACTTTATGACCGTATCAACCGTCGGGTAGACCAGATGATGGAGGAAGGATTATTGGAAGAAGTACGTTCCGTACTTCCCTATCGTCACCTCAATTCACTCAATACAGTAGGCTATAAAGAACTGTTCAAATATCTGGACGGAGAATGGGAACTCCCCTTTGCTATAGACAAAATCAAGCAAAACTCCCGCATTTATTCGCGTAAACAAATGACCTGGTTCAAAAGAGATGAAGAAATAAAATGGTTCCACCCGGAACAAGAAACGGAGATACTAGCGTACCTCCGTCAACAAATCAATACATGATTTCTCTTATCTTTTGTTCTGACGGGTCTGATATTCATCATCCGTCAACATTTCTACAATAATCACCCCATTCTTTCCTTTGTCTCCGTAGACAACCTGTGCTGATTTATCTTTCAGCACAGAAATACTTTTTATATGGTCCGGCGCAAGCTTAGACAACGCATCTTTCTCCATAGCTTCTTTCCCGTCTATAATGACTAAAGGCTCTTCGCCTTTTATCCCATGCACAGTTACACCATTATTCACCTTAAACCCTGTATTTCCATTTTTCACACTGCCTGAAAGTTCAGGAAACAGGTCAACCACTTCCTGCTCCATTCGTATATTCATCGTAGAAGATACAGAAGCTTTTACTGGCTTATATCCAATAAATGAGAACCACAGATTGCCGTCTTTCATTGCTTTCAGACTAAAATGACCATTTATATCCGTTATCGTACCATGATTTGTATTAGGCACAATAATGCTGACTCCAGCCTTCGGACGCCCCTGCTCGTCAACAACAGTTCCACTAACCGGAAAATCGGGAACAGCATCTGTACTGGTTGTTTTTTGTGAAAAACTGATTTCCTTATTCTGTATTTTAGTCTTACTGCCTCGTTGAGTATTTACAAGTATCACCCCGTTCGCACCACGTTTACCATACACTTTTATCGAAGTAGAATCTTTCAACACAGATATACTTTCTATTGTTGACGGGTCCAGCTTTTCCATAGCATCCATACTAATCTCCATGCCATCAGCAAAAATCAAAGGCTGCTTATTCTCTGCAAATCTGATATTCCCAAATCTTATAGGGACAGTATATTTCACTGGTACAGGTCTGCCTCGTTGCTTTCCGGGAATCCAATCCGGCATTTCACTGACAATTCTTTCGGCTTCCTGATTTAATGACGCTTCATCCGACTGAAGTGTACGTACATCTTTTATCTTCCCGGTTTCAGCCACAGTGAAACCTACCATCACTCTACCGCCCGCTTTACCCTTCATCGGAGAACCAGCTATTTTCTCCGACAGATATTTTTGCAGTGCACTCATACCACCAGGATATTCCGGCATCTGCTCTACAACCTCAAAAATAACAATTTCTTCTTCCTCTTTCGATTTCACACCGGACACCACCAAATCATCTCTCTTCTCGTCTTTAGATACTTTTACTGTATCTTGCAGCACCTTTTCTTGCACAATTTCCGCCAAATCATTAACTTTGACAGCAGAAATCTCTTCCATTTTTTCAGAGATTTCAGGACGGGCAAAAGCAGTTACTGCAATAGCTGCCAACGGAAGTACATACAAATACTTCAACCGTGCCCACGGATTCGATTTTTCTTTTAACATCATAGTGATACGTTTTTTAAGTTTACTGTGATTAAAGCTGTTGGCCATAGAGTAGAGCCTTGTGCCAACGGCTTTTTTTATTAATAATAGTTGATATTCTTTCGCGTTTACACCCTCATTAATGACGGTCTCGTCCGCTTCATATTCGTGAATGTTCTGCAACTCCTGTTTCAACAACCATGCACCAGGATTGAACCATTGGAAAAAGATGCAAATATCCGCCACCAATAAATCTACTGAATGACGATGGTGGATATGAGCCATTTCATGAATAAGGATTTCCCTCCCGTTTTCCTCCAGGTCTTTCCGGCTGATGACAATATACTTCATCCAACTGAACGGAGCTATCTCCTGATTGTGCACCACAAGTGTAACCCCTTTCTCCAACTTCTCATGTTTGCCGGAATGTACCAACCGGAAGAGACAAATCAAAGAATAGATATTGCGACAGACAAGAAACAGAATACCCGCCAGATAGACCAGCAGAACAATCTGTACCCAAGATATGGCCGGCGTCTCCTGCACTGCACCGACTTCAACAGGGGTAGGTTCCGATTCTGCCATCAGTAGCAACTGCTCGATGGAAAGCATAGCCTGTTGCACCTCAACCTGATGCCGGGTAGTTACTTCGATACAAGGAATGAGTAATGAAAAGAACAACACTCCCAATAAAGCCATTCGATTGAAACGATGAAAAGTTTCCTTGCTAAGTAATAACCTGAAAAACAGATAAAACAAAACAAGACAAACTGACGATTTTAATATATAGATGAAGAAAACTCCCATAGCATAGATTTTCGTTAAAAAGATTAGTGTTTCTTATCGGCCTGTTCCACTTCGTGAATGAGTTGCTTCAATTCATCCAACGAAATATCTTCCTCCTTAACCAAAGAAGAAACAGCATTCAGATAAGAATTATTAAAATACTTGCTAATCACATTTCGCAATGTTCCTTTACGAAAATCCTCTTCGCTGACTACAGGATAGTATTGATAAGTATTCCCAAAAGTATAGTGAGCTAAAAAGCCTTTTTCTTCCAGCCCGCGCACAATCGTAGATAATGTATTAAAATGCGGCTTGGGTTCTTCATAGAAAGCCAACATTTCTTTCACGAACAAGGGGCCTTTTTCCCAGAAAAAGCCCATGATTTCTTCTTCTTTTGCTGTTAATCCTTTCATATCTGCAACTTTGTTTACTGCAAATAACGAAAAGTTTTAGTTCATAAACTAATTTATCTAGTTAAAGTAAACTAAAAGCTATAGTTAAGAAGAAAATCTTACTATTAAATACCTGTGAAACAGAATTTCTACTACCCCTTTAGCCCCACAGTTTATTCACAATAAAGTTGCCGATATAGAATAAGTCGCCCATAAAAACAATGCTGAATACCAGAAAAGTGAAACAAGTACTCCACCGGGCTCCTCCATCCTCTTCCCCGCGTTTGATACGAAGCAGGGAACTATGCAAACAATCACCTGCTATGAACAGCACAAACAAACTCGGTATCAAGTCACCCCACGATACCAACCACAGATTATCCCCCTTCCCCAACAGGAATGTCAATGCCACGGCCAATAAGAAGACAGAAGCATATTGCAAGTCTTTTCTTTTTGAATTCATAGTGGTAATGTTTAAAGTCCTTTTCACAAAGATATTGAATCTCACCCAATAATCCTTATCAAATCTATATAAAAATCGGTCAGGCTTTGTTGAATCTAAGTTTATTGTTACTTTTGCAAGTACGAATTAAAACCAAAACCGATTATAAAAGCAGATGAAAAAGATCAGCATCACTTTATTACTCTGCCTTCTCTGTCTGACCGGAATGGCACAAGGACAAAAGGCACTCGATTTAAAAGATATCACCTCCGGACGTTTCCGCCCGGAAAATATCCAGGGAGTAATCCCTATGCCTGATGGTGAACACTACACGCAGATGAACGCTGACGGCACGCAAATCATTAAATACTCTTTCAAGACAGGCGAGAAAGTAGAAGTGATCTTCGATGTAAGCACTGCACGCGAATGTGACTTCAAGAACTTCGACAGTTACCAGTTCTCGCCCGACGGTCAGAAATTGCTGATTGCTACTAAAACGACACCTATATATAGGCATTCATACACAGCTGTACATTACATTTACCCTTTGAAACGAAATGATAAGGGCGTTACGACAAACAACATTATTGAACGGCTGTCTGACGGTGGACCTCAACAGGTCCCCGTCTTTTCTCCAGACGGTACAATGATTGCTTTTGTCCGCAACAATAACATATTTCTTGTTAAGTTGCTTTATGGCAACAGTGAAAGCCAAATTACGGAGGATGGCAAACAGAACTCTGTAATTAACGGCATCCCCGACTGGGTATATGAAGAAGAGTTCGGTTTCGACCGTGCTTTGGAATTCAGCGCTGATAATACACTGATCGCTTTCATCCGCTTCGATGAATCAGAAGTTCCCTCCTACTCTTTTCCGGTATTTGCCGGACAGGCACCCCGTATTGATGCCTTAAAGGATTATCCGGGTGAATATACCTACAAGTATCCGAAAGCCGGATACCCGAACTCGAAAGTAGAAGTACGCACGTATGACATCAAGTCACATGTCACCCGTACGATGAAACTCCCGCTGGATGCAGATGGATACATTCCACGTATCCGCTTCACAAAGGATGCCAACAAATTGGCTATCATGACATTAAACCGTCATCAAGACCGTTTCGATCTCTACTTTGCCGATCCTCGTTCAACACTTTGCAAACTAATGCTCCGTGATGAATCTCCTTATTACATAAAGGAGAATATTTTCGATAATATCCAGTTCTATCCGGAATATTTCAGCATGCTTAGCGAACGTGACGGTTACAGTCATCTCTATTGGTATAGCATGGGAGGTAACTTGATTAAAAAGGTTACTAACGGTAAGTTCGAAGTGAAAGATTTTCTGGGATATGATGAGGAAGACGGCTCTTTCTATTATACCAGCAACGAAGAGAGTCCTCTGCGCAAGGCTGTCTATAAAATAGACAAAAAAGGCAAAAAGATTAAATTGTCTCAACAGGCAGGAACCAATACGCCGCTCTTCAGCAAATCGATGAAGTATTATATGAATAAGTTCTCCAGCTTGGATACTCCTATGTTGGTTACTTTGAACGATAATTCAGGAAAAACGCTCAAAACGCTTATTACGAATGATGCGTTGAAGCAAACATTGTCCGGATATGCAGTACCACAAAAAGAGTTCTTTACTTTCCAGACTACAGATGGCGTGAAGTTGAACGGCTGGATGATGAAACCGGTTAATTTCTCCGCATCCAAAAAATACCCGGTACTGATGTATCAATATAGTGGCCCGGGTTCCCAACAGGTATTAGATACTTGGGGAATCAGTTGGGAGACATACATGGCAAGCCTCGGTTATATCGTGGTATGTGTAGATGGTCGTGGCACTGGAGGCCGTGGAGAAGCTTTTGAGAAATGTACCTATTTGAAAATCGGAGTCAAAGAAGCCAAAGACCAGGTGGAAACAGCGCTTTACCTAGGTAAACAAGCGTATGTGGACAAAGACCGCATCGGTATCTGGGGTTGGAGTTATGGCGGATACATGACTCTTATGAGCATGAGCGAAGGAACTCCCGTATTCAAAGCCGGAGTAGCAGTAGCCGCACCGACCGACTGGCGTTTCTATGATACGATTTACACCGAACGTTTCATGCGCACTCCCAAAGAAAATGCGGAAGGATATAAGGAATCATCAGCCTTCACCCGTGCCGACAAACTTCATGGCAACTTGTTGCTAGTACATGGTATGGCAGATGACAATGTTCACTTCCAGAACTGTGCAGAATATGCCGAACAGTTAGTTCAGCTTGGAAAACAATTTGATATGCAAGTGTACACGAACCGTAATCATGGAATATATGGTGGCAACACCCGCCAACACTTGTACACACGATTGACCAACTTCTTCTTGAACAACTTATAATGACGGATAGAGTACGTAAGCCCGAATGGCTGAAAATTAATATCGGTGCCAACGAACGATACACCGAAACAAAGCGAATTGTCGACTCCCACTGCTTGCACACGATATGCAGCAGTGGGCGTTGCCCTAATATGGGGGAATGTTGGGGAAAAGGAACAGCTACCTTCATGATTGGCGGTGACATCTGCACGCGTAGCTGTAAATTTTGCAACACACAGACAGGGCGTCCGCATCCGTTAGATGCAAACGAACCTACCCATGTAGCAGAATCCATCGCACTGATGAAACTGGATCATGCCGTCATCACCTCTGTAGACCGGGATGATTTACCTGATTTGGGAGCAGAACATTGGGCACATACCATCCGGGAAATAAAACGGTTGAATCCACAGACAACCATTGAAGTGCTAATTCCGGATTTTCAAGGCAAAATGGAGTTGGTAGATTTAGTAATTGACGCCCGCCCCGACATCATATCACACAATATGGAAACTGTGCGCCGCATTAGTCCACTAGTCCGCAGTGCAGCAAATTATGATACAAGCTTACAGGTTATCAGACACATTTCCAAAAAGGGAGTCAAATCTAAAAGCGGCATAATGGTCGGACTGGGTGAAACTCCGGAGGAAGTCGAAACATTGATGGACGATCTGTTAGCAACCGGTTGCCAGATTCTTACCATAGGTCAATACCTGCAACCGAGTCATCGGCATTATCCCGTTGCAGCATACATCACTCCGCTGCAATTCGCGAAATATAAAACAGTTGGTTTAGAGAAAGGATTCAACATCGTAGAGAGTGCTCCCCTTGTTCGTTCCTCCTACCATGCAGAGAAACATATTCGTTAGCAAACAAAACACATACACTATTTGTTTTATAGATAAAACCGACAAATAAACATAAATATAGAGATGGACCATAAAGGAATACTTTCTTCCGCATTTAACATGTCGCTGGGTTTTATCCCCGTTATTATTTCCATTTTATTGTGTGAACTTATAACGCAAGACACGGCTATTTACATCGGTACAGGTATAGGTATTATAGGAATATACCTTTCTTATCGACGTAAAGGATTGTTAATTCCTAATTTTATCCTCTATATAGCGACCGGAGTGCTGGCGCTATTATCCGTAGCAGCTCTCATTCCTGGTGATTATGTTCCTCCCGGTGCACTTCCGCTTACTCTGGAAGTCAGTATTCTCATTCCGATGCTAAGTCTTTATATGCATAAGAAAAGGTTTATCAACCACTTCTTAAAACAGATAGGTTCTTGCAACAAACGTTTATATGCCCAGGGAGCAGAAGCCGCCGTTGTATCTGCCCGCATTGCCTTGATTTTCGGAATACTGCATTTCATTATAATCAGCATTACCATTGTTGTTCAAGATCCGTTGAGCAAGACGAGCATGTTTGTACTCTATAAAGTGTTACCTCCTAGCATCTTTCTTATGAGCATCCTGTTCAACCAGATCGCTATCCGTTTCTTCAATCACTTAATGTCTCACACGGAATATGTTCCTATTGTGAATACAAAAGGAGATGTGATCGGGAAAACCCCTGCAATAGAAGCTGTTAATTATAAGAACGCATACATCAATCCGGTGATAAGAATTGCCATATCCACTCATGGAATGCTGTTCCTTTGCGACAGACCGTCAACAGCCATTTTGGACAAAGGAAAAGTGGACATTCCCATGGAATGTTATCTCCGCTATGGAGAATCTTTAGAAGCAGGTGCCACCCGTTTGATTAACAATGCTTTCCCGCACGAGAAAGATATCAAGCCAGAGTTCAATATCGTTTATCACTTTGAGAATGAAGTAACCAATCGTCTTATCTACTTATTCATCGTTGATATCAAGGATGATTCCATCCTTTGTACCCCTCGCTTTAAGAACAGTAAGCTATGGAGCTTCAAACAGATAGAGGAAAACTTGGGAAAAGGCTTCTTCAGTAGCTGTTTCGAAGATGAATATGAACACCTGAAAGGCGTTATTTATATAAGAGAAAAATACAGGGAATCTTAGACAATTCAGGCACATGTCCCTTCCAGTCCTTCACAGTACGCGTCTGTATATACTCTCCTTCACATGTAATATCGGCAGCAATACAAAGCTTTGTTTGAGGACGGCAGTTTAACAAAATATCTTCTATCATCTTATGATTCCGGTAAGGCGTCTCAATGAAAAGTTGTGTCTGGTTTTCAGCATACACACGCTGCTCCAAAGTTTTCAGTTTCTTGGCACGTTCCCCCGGTTCAATCGGCAGATAACCATGAAACGCAAAGCTCTGCCCGTTAAAGCCCGAAGCCATCACAGAAAGAATAATTGAAGAGGGTCCAACCAAAGGAACTACCTTCAGTTTTTTACGTTGTGCAATGGCAACCACATCCGCTCCCGGATCAGCTACCGCCGGACAACCGGCTTCGGAGATAACTCCCATTGAAGCTCCGCCTACCAGAGGTTGCAGATAACCGGAAATATCTTCAGGTGAAGTATGTTTGTTCAACGGATAAAATGTCAACGCATCAATATCAATCTCCCGGTCCACCTTTTTCAGGAAACGACGGGCAGAACGAACATCTTCGACTATAAAATACCGAATACCGGAAATAATTTCCTTATTATAAGAAGGCAATACCTTTTCAATAGGTGTATCGCCTAAAGTCACGGGCAACAAATAAAGGGCAGTTTCCACTTTTAAATTGAGAATTAAGACTATACTTTAATATTAAAAATCAAATAAGGTTTTGAGCGAAGCTAATTAAAAATTGAGAAATGTAACAATTAGGAAGCCAAGTAGTTGGATTCACTTAACATTTCGTGGTAATCAGTAAATTCCAGGAGATCTTTCAGCTTCATATCCTTATGCTTTTTCATGTAAGAAGCAATGATTCTTGCTCCCATCCATGTACCTATCAATGCCGGAGCTTGAGCACCCAACATATCAACAGCAGGAGCAGGCTTCATATAATAGCGGATCACCATCGGGTCACGAGCATGCAGATGATCGTTGGTACAGATATAATTCCATATCTCCTTTTCATTATCCTTGCACCAGTCGCTTTCCTCCTTAGAGTACCCCATTGCTTCACCGATATCACTATATCCCAATAAGTTTTGCACTACGTAATTGATCTTCCCCGTATGCATCATCAAGTCAATCAGACAAGTACCTTCATGATAGTTCATACCGTAACGGCTCAAAAGATAAAAAGCAAAACAATCCGGCACAATCCGTTCCGGACGCATCGAGCGACACTGATAATCGTAATAGAAACGCTTATAAAGAGGATAATCTTCCCCCATATATTTATCAAGACTGATTCCCAATAAAGAATCCACTAAAATAATAGATTCGTTGAAAGCGGATACTTGCGAATAGATAAACGGCACTTTCGTATCAGGCACTTCCTTTTTCAGTTTCCGAAATCCTTTACTAAGTCCTTTTTCCACCTCATCCAGATTAGGATACTTTGCCTCTACATCGCTAAGCAAACGAACCAAAGTCGTATCCGAATAGAATTTTTGCAGACGTTGCGAGATGGTATCATCTTTCACCGTGCCGATAGACAATACATCCTCAATCAGGATTTTCGTCGGCATACGGTAGTCCATCGTCAACTTCTGCATAGCAGAAAAGCTGTTGGAGCGAACATATTCGCTCAACAGCTTATCATATCTCAGAACAGAAATCTCTTCTTCCTTCTGCTCCGTACCCTTTCCTGTGCTTATCCCGCAGGAGGTGAAAAGCATACTCATTAATATAATAAGAAGAGAGATCCGTAGTTTCATAATCTTTTATCCGTAAATGATGTTACCATTTTCGTCCATGTACTCATCGAGCCCTTTCTCGTAAGTAGCCATGGCACGAAGACTCATACCTACGCTGGAGAATCCACCGTCATGGAATAAGTTCTGCATAGTCACCTTACGGGTAAGATCGGAGAACATCACGATGCAATAATCGGCACATTCGTCAGCCGTTGCATTTCCGAGCGGAGACATACGGTTGGAGAAGTCGAACAGTTTGTCCATACCCTTCACGCCCGAACCGGCAGTAGTAAATGTAGGCGACTGTGAAATCGTGTTCACACGTACGCTATGTTCGCGTCCGTAAATGTAACCGAAGCTGCGAGCAATAGACTCCAACAAAGCCTTTGCATCGGCCATATCATTATAGCCATAGAAAGTACGCTGTGCGGCTACGTAGCTCAAAGCAACGATAGAACCATAATCAGCAATAGCATTCAGTTTCTTGGCCGACTGAATCATTTTGTGGAATGAAACAGCTGAAATATCCAATGTCTTATCCAACATTCCATAGTCAAGGTCATCGTAAGTACGTTTCTTGCGCACGTTGGGAGACATACCGATAGAGTGGAGTACAAAATCAATTTGTCCACCCAGTATATCCATGGAGGTCTTGAATACATTCTCCAAATCTTCTACGCTAGTGGCGTCTGCCGGAACAACTTGGCAATTTAATTTTTCGGCCAAAGCATCGACTTCTCCCATACGGATAGCCATCGGAGTATTTGATAATGTAATGGTTGCACCTTCTTCTACGGCACGCTCTGCCACTTTCCAGGCAATAGACTGATCGTTCAAAGCACCGAAGATAATACCTCTTTTTCCTTTCAACAAGTTGTAACTCATATCTTTTAATAGTTAAATTTTGTGCAAAGATAGGAACTTTCTGCATAAAAACACGAGAAGTGTGCAAATAATAGACAGAAATGACAAAAAATACACGTAATCTATCAATTAGTCCACATCGCCTTAGGCTTTCCCACCTATCTTTGCAATCGATAATTAAGAGGTTTTTTCATAATATTTATTTAAGGTTAGAATTAGGTTAACATGAATTCGTCTTATTCCTCTCCTGCAGGCTGCCTGCGACAGATCGCCTGCGGAAGGACATAAGAATTATGAAATCATCCTTATTAATCATCAACCAACTACCAAGAAAAACAATAGATGTATAACCCTATAGAAATTAAGTTACTAAATGAACACATTGACAAAAAGACTCTTCTGGATGGCCGTATGCTGTTTACCGTTTATCTCATTGGGATGTAAACAAAGCGAGACTGCTGTAAAAGAAAGCTCAATCAGTGACGCTCTTTACCAGAATTTACCTTTTGAAATGCCGAAAGTACAGCAACCGGTTTTTCCTGCTTACGAAGTAAACATTGAGAAATTCGGAGCCAAAGGAGACGGTCTGTTCCTGAATACAAAAGCAATCAACGATGCTATTAAAGATGTAAATCAGCATGGAGGGGGTAAAGTGATTATCCCGGAAGGCATTTGGTTGACAGGACCTATCGAACTGTTGAGCAACGTAAATTTATATACTAAACAGAATGCATTGGTACTCTTCACCGGTGATTTTGAAGCATATCCTATCATTGCCACGTCCTTTGAAGGATTGGAGACTCGTCGTTGCCAATCGCCGATTTCCGCACGCAATGCAGAGAATATCGCTATCACCGGACATGGTACATTTGACGGAAACGGCGACTGCTGGCGTCCAGTAAAAAAAGGAAAGCTGACTGCTTCTCAATGGAAAAAACTGGTAAAATCAGGAGGTGTTCTCGACGAAAAACAAGAAGTATGGTATCCCACTGCCGGCTCATTAAAAGGTGCAATGGCTTGCAAAGACTTCAATGTACCCGAAGGTATCAACACAGATGAAGAATGGGCAGAAATCCGTCCATGGTTGCGTCCGGTACTATTGAGTATCGTCAAAAGTAAAAAGGTACTGTTGGAAGGCGTTACTTTCAAAAACTCACCAAGCTGGTGTCTGCACCCCTTGTCTTGCGAAGATTTCACAGTAAATAATATCATGGTCATCAACCCCTGGTATTCTCAAAACGGTGATGCTATCGACTTGGAATCTTGTAAAAACGCTCTAATTATCAATAGTGTGTTTGATGCGGGAGACGATGCAATCTGTATCAAATCCGGTAAAGATGAAGATGGTCGCCGACGTGGTGAACCTTGCCAGAACGTTATCGTGAAAAATAATACAGTACTGCATGGACACGGTGGATTTGTAGTAGGAAGTGAAATGTCGGGTGGCGTGAAGAATATCTATGTAGAAGACTGCACATTTATGGGCACAGATGTAGGTTTGCGCTTCAAGAGTACCCGCGGACGTGGCGGTGTGGTAGAAAACATCTACATTAATAATATCAACATGATTAACATTCCGAACGAACCTTTGTTGTTCGACTTGTTCTATGGTGGAAAAGGCGCCGGCGAAGAATCGGAAGAAGACTTGCTGAACCGCATGAAGACAAGTATTCCTCCGGTAACGGAAGAAACACCCGCTTTCCGCAATATTCATATCTCTAATATTGTTTGCAGAGGTTCGGGACGTGCCATGTTCTTCAATGGTTTACCGGAAATGCCGATCAGCAATATTACTGTTAAGAATGTCGTGATGACAGAAGCTACGGACGGCGTTGTTATCAGCCAAGTCGACGGAGTTACTTTGGAGAATGTATATGTAGAATCATCAAAAGGCAACAATATACTAAATGTCAAAAATGCCAAGAATCTGACTGTAGACGGGAAGGTTTATGAAGAACTGGGAGCGAAAGAAGAAATTTTAAGTCTCAAATAAAGTTCACCACAGAGGACACGGAGGACACAAAGGATTCAGTTTAATAAAATGAAATCCATTTACTGCATATTTATTTCTCTGTGCCCTCTGTGTACTCTGTGGTGCAAAAAGAAAACCACAATATCATTATATAGAGTAAAAAGCTCAAATAGCAGACTATAATCTCCTCAAAAGAGACACAGTCTGCTATTTTTTCTGCTATTTTTGCAAGGAGAAATACGACGTATAATTTCAGCCTTAGAAACATGAAGAAAAATCTTTTTATTATTACTTTCTTTTTAGGAGCTTTCAGTCTGTCTGCCCAAACGCAGAAACAGGAGAAAACCATCACAGTTGAAGTACAAAACAACTGGAATCAGCCCAAAGCGGATGCTCCGGTTGTTATCAATCTACATGAGTTGCACGCTGGTTTCAAAGTAAAATCAGCTGTTGTCATGGAAGGTATGAAGGAAATTCCTTCGCAGTTGGACGATTTGAACCGGGACCGCAAGATGGACGAACTGGTCTTTGTTGCCGATCTTCCTGCCCATGGTAGAAAAACATTTCAGGTTACACTTTCTTCGGAAAAGAGTACAAAGACTTATCCTGAACGAGTTTATGCCGATATGTTTATTGTAGACAACAAGAAAGGTAAACATCAACGGGTACAGGCTATCACCGTTCCCGGCACTAGCAATATATACAGCATGGTACGTCCTCACGGTCCGGTTTTGGAATCGGAACTGGTAGGATACCGTCTTTATTTCAATGAAAAACAGACACCGGATATTTACGGCAAGTTCAACAAAGGACTGGAAATCAAAGAATCGCAGTTCTATCCGACGGATGAGCAGTTAGCTAAAGGATTCGGAGATGACGTACTTCGCGTGTTCGACAGTTGCGGACC
The DNA here is from genome assembly GCF_040913205.1 of Bacteroides sp. MSSM.1001136sp1_RTP21357st2_D2_RTP21359_211015. NCBI lineage: Bacteria > Pseudomonadati > Bacteroidota > Bacteroidia > Bacteroidales > Bacteroidaceae > Bacteroides > Bacteroides sp. MSSM.1001136sp1_RTP21357st2_D2_RTP21359_211015. The sequence continues at coordinate 66,111 of NZ_JBDFVF010000006.1, forward strand.
GGGTGCATTGAAAGGTTGGGACGGACAAAAGGCAACCCATATTACTCCAGTGGACACTCGTACAGAACGTATCGTCTCTTATGGACCGGTACGTGTAATTGCAGAAATAGAAGTAACCGGATGGAAATATCAGGATCAGGAACTGAATATGATGACACGCTACACGCTTTATGCCGGACATCGCGATCTTCATATCGAAGCATTCTTTGACGAACCGCTCGATAAAGAAATTTTCTGCACAGGTGTGCAAGACATCGTAGGTACTTCCAAATCTTTCTCCGATCATAAAGGACTCGTAGGAAGCTGGGGAACAGACTGGCCGGTAAACGACACCGTGAAATATGCTAAAGAAACTGTAGGGCTGGGCACTTGTATTCCTCAACGTTATGTAAAATCGGAAGAAAAGGATAAAGCCAACTTCCTTTATACAATTACCGCCCCGGGAAATAAATATTTCCAGTATCACACGACTTTCACCTCGATGAAAGAGACATTCGGATATAAAACGCCGGAAGCATGGTTTGCTCATCTCCGCGAATGGAAAGAAGAGCTGGCTCATCCGGTGACAGTGAGAATAAAAGATAACCGCACCAATAAATAGGGTAGAAACAAATACAACTAAACAAAAATTACGAGGTATCTACCAATTTTTCTATGACTCTGCACAAATATTCCTCCTTGTGCAGAGTCTTTTTATTTACCTTTGCCATCAGATAAAACCAACGAATCATTTATATAAATAATCTATCTATAACATGAAACGATTGACACAGACTTTAGCCTTTTGCTTATTAACGGTTTTCACCGCAGTGGCACAGAAGAACTATGTATCTGAAGTATGGGTTTCCGACCTCGGAAACGGTAAATACAAAAATCCGGTGCTTTATGCCGACTATTCCGATCCGGATGCTTGCCGTGTAGGAGATGATTTCTATATGACTTCATCCAGTTTCAACTGTTTGCCGGGATTGCAAATCCTTCATTCTAAAGATTTAGTCAACTGGACAATCATCGGTGCCGCAGTTCCCAATGCCCTCTCCCCTATCGAAACTCCGGAACGGCCGGAACACGGCAATCGTGTATGGGCTCCGGCTATTCGTCATCACAACGGTGAGTTTTACATCTTTTGGGGAGATCCCGATCAGGGAGCTTTTATGGTGAAAGCCAAAGATCCGAAAGGTCCGTGGAGCGAACCGGTCTTGGTGAAAGCGGGAAAAGGTATCATTGACACTTGCCCGTTCTGGGATGAAGACGGAAAAGTATATATGGTACACGCATACGCAGGAAGTCGTGCCGGACTGAAAAGTGTAATCACTATCTGCGAACTGAATGCAGAAGCAACAAAAGCGATCACTCCTTCCCGTATAATTTTCGACGGTCACGAAGCACATCAGACTTGCGAAGGTCCTAAAATGTACAAGAGAAACGACTATTATTATATCTTCCATCCGGCCGGCGGTGTACCGACAGGCTGGCAGGTCGTATTACGTTCTAAAAACATCTACGGTCCTTACGAATGGAAAACAGTACTTGCGCAAGGTAACTCTCCTGTCAACGGTCCTCACCAAGGTGCATGGGTAGATACTCCTACCGGAGAAGACTGGTTCCTCCACTTTCAAGATGTCGGTGCTTACGGACGCATTATGCATCTCCAACCGATGAAATGGGTGAACGACTGGCCTGTTATCGGTATTGATAAAGACGGTGACGGCTGCGGAGAACCTGTTTTGACTTACAAGAAGCCAAATGTCGGTAAAACATATCCTATCTGCACTCCACAAGAAAGTGACGAATTTGATGGGTATACACTTTCTCCGCAGTGGCAATGGCATGCTAACATTAATGAAAAATGGGCGTATTATGCAGGTGACAAAAGCTATGTCAGATTATACTCTTATCCGGTAGTAGAAGATTATAAGAACCTGTGGGATGTAGCCAACCTCTTATTACAAAAAACTCCTTCTGATAATTTTACCGCAACAATGAAACTGACGTTCAGCCCTAACCAAAAGAATAAAGGCGAACGCACTGGACTTGTCGTTATGGGCAGGGATTATGCCGGACTTGTTCTAGAAAATACAGACAAAGGTTTGGTTCTGTCGCAAGTTGAATGTGACAGAGCAGATAAAGGCAAACCAGAAGAAGTGAAAGCCGCTGTTGATCTTTCGCAAAACACGGTTTATCTGAAAGTGCGTTTCAGTTGTGACGGAAAGAAAATCAAGGGTAGTGAAGGCGGACATGACCTCATTGTGATGTGTAATTTCAGCTATAGCCTCGACGGAAAGAAATATGAATCATTAGGTGTTCCTTTCCAGGCAAGAGAAGGACAATGGATTGGTGCCAAAGTCGGTATGTTCTGTACGCGTCCGGCTATTAAAACGAATGACGGCGGTTGGGCAGACGTTGACTGGTTCCGTATTACGAAGAAGTAATCAAAGTATATATAAAGATGAAAAAAGATTGTCCCGCAACTTTCAAGCAGTAGCGGGACAATCTTTTTTATCTTCTTTAAACTTACATACAAGCCCAGCCAAATTTACGAACAAGCTCTGCAAGCAGACTACGGTCTTTTATTGGCAAATTAATGACCACATTCTCGCGCTTCTCTCCAGATAAAACATATCCCTCAGCCGGCAATTTATCTTCCAACAATACACTTTCCTTTAATAACGTTTTCTGGTATTCACCCGATTGAAACACAACATCGTAATACTCATGCTCATTTTCAGGCTGTAGATAGAGTAAACGCAAATCGGCTTTACCTGCTAAGAAGGATTCAAGTCTACGTGTAGAGATACGTATTCCCGTATAGCGATAAACCGTCTCATCATCATACAAAAGACAAAGATACAGTGTATCAAAGGCATCTCTTGCCACAAAAAGCTGAGGCACATCACAGAAATCCAGAATTTTGTCTATCCTTAACACATCTTCCATTCCCATAATCAGACTATTTTAGCTTGTAAAACATTAAAATCCTTTGTTCTCCACCAAGAATAATGTGCTATATCAAATGTTTTCTTTAACACTCCATCTTTTGGTTCCAATATGACTAAAGCAATATTTGCCTTCTTGAACTTAGGAAGCTTTAATCTTTTCTCCGCTTCTTCCCTCTCTGAAAATAGAGAGACTGCCCTTGTCACACATTCATCTATTCCTAATCCTTTAAAGACCTTATCCGGCTGCATTTTTCTTTGCGAAAAGAAATCTTCTGTTGTAACAGGATTACCATTTGCAATTCTATAATAACAGCCTTCGCACCGCTTCGCATCCGTTGGGGGACATTGTTCAGGCAATGCCTCAAACCATTCTGCATTCATTATTCTTTAGTTTTTCGCAAAGTTAAGCCAATCTGGTAGAATAACAAATATATTTCCGGCTTTGTTGTTCATTCGATATTCTCTAAACTATTGCCTCATTCTTCCCAATCTCATTTTTTTAGTATACCTTTGCAGAATAAAAGATTTAAATATAGAATTAACTATAAACATAAGCCTTAATGAAAAAACTAATAATATTCGATTTGGACGGTACATTATTAAATACTATCGCAGACCTCGCCCATAGCACTAATTATGCTTTGAATAAATTAGGATACCCCACACACGATGTAGAAAAGTATAACTTCATGGTAGGAAATGGTATCAACAAACTCTTTGAACGTGCATTACCCGAAGGAGAAAAGACAGAAGAGAATGTGCTCCGGGTAAGAAAAGAGTTTATTCCTTATTATGATATTCACAATGCAGACGATAGTCGTCCTTACCCGGGTATTTCAGCGTTATTGTCTTATCTGCAATCCGCAGGCATTCAGATTGCCGTAGCCTCCAACAAATATCAGGCCGCTACCGAGAAACTGGTTGCCCACTACTTTCCGGAAATTCATTTCACTGCCGTTTTCGGCCAACGGGAAGGAGTAAATGTCAAACCTGATCCAACAATCGTTTTTGATATATTAAAACTTGCCGATGTACGAAAAGAAGATGTTCTTTATGTAGGTGATTCCGGTGTAGACATGCAAACAGCAGCCAATGCCGGTGTAACAGCTTGCGGAGTGACATGGGGATTTCGACCACGTACGGAACTGGAAGAATTTAATCCGGCATATATGACAGATGTGGCCGAAAAAATAAAAAAAATGGTCTTTTAACGATGATATCCTTACAAGAATAATTATGATTCGGCAAGTAAAACTTCAATAGTCTCAATAAGTTCTCTTGCCGGAGCTTTTATCGTACTGATTTCATCCTCCGATATTGAATAAATGCAATTATAATCCCCTTTTTGCCGTAATTGTTCCATACGCGCCAAAAAACTTCCCAAACGTGCACTAATTTTGCCTGTTTTTATAAAATTCAAGCCAAAGCAAGCTATCAACCCATCATGGGTTTTACATGATAATCCATTTTGTATTAATAAAGCCTGAACAGCATGAAAACAGGCATAATAATATCTATTGGAAGCAATATCCCAATACTTCAGATCAAACATCTCATCTGCTTGTTTCAAAAATACTTTAGCTTTCTCCAACTGTAATATCACCAAAGAATTACGTTCTTCATCTGTCAATTTCATACTAATTCAATTCCTTCCTGCTCTACATTTTTATAAAATGGTGTAATACAACTTGCAGCCCATTCTTTCATCGTATACATAATCGGATTAATTCGCACTCCCAAGTCCCATCCCAACATAGTTAAGGGAAAGCTTACCTTATCATAATCTTCAGGCTCCAATTTTTCTTTATCTAAGATAATCAAAATATCCCAATCAGAATCAATCCGTGCATCCCCACGAGCTTGAGAACCAAACAACAAAGCCTTGCCACCTTTTGGTAAATGCTCTGTCAATGCCTGCTTAATAGACTCTAATATTTTATTTGTATGACTTTTCATATTCGTCTCCCCTTACTCTTCTACAAATATACAATAAATATCAATACAACAATATGACTTACAAAAAAATCGCTCTTGCTAATTATTCATACTTGGTTCTTATCCATGACTAATATGAATAAAGAATAAAGTCTAATATTACATATTTTCCGTACAAATTTCAATATCACTTTCCTTACAATGCATTTTCTTTGCAACAGGTAAAGAAAGGCTCACCTTTGTGTGCCTAAATCTAAGAACAATAGTAATCTAATTTATTATAAAATGAAAAAGCATCTTATACTATTTTTTGCAGGAGTAATATTGAGTTACGGGAACATAAAAGCACAGACAGTTCCCGATAAAAAAGAAATTCTGAAAGTAACTCTTCATGTGAACGACTATTTCATGAAGAAATATGCCGACTATCGCACTCCTTCCTTTGTGAAAAAAGTAGTTCGCCCCAGTAATATCTGGACACGAAGCGTATATTACGAAGGCTTAATGGCACTCTACTCCATCTATCCCGCAGACGAATATTATCTCTATGCCAAAGAATGGGCGGATTACCACCAATGGGGCTTCCACCGTGGGACAACCACCCGTAATGCAGATAATTACTGCGCCAGCCAAATCTATCTCGATTTATACAACATTTGCCCCGATCCTGAAAAAATACGGAAAACGAAAGCCAATATGGATATGCTGGTCAATACTCCACAAATAAACGACTGGTGGTGGATAGATGCTATCCAGATGGGGATGCCTATATTTGCCAAAATGGGGAAACTTACAGGCGAACAGAAGTACTTCGACAAAATGTGGGATATGTACGAATATACCCGTAATAAACACGGAGAGAACGGAATGTTCAATGTCAAAGAAGGTTTGTGGTGGAGAGACCATAATTTCGATCCTCCATACAAAGAGCCTAATGGCGAAAACTGTTATTGGAGCCGTGGTAACGGATGGGTATACGCAGCTTTGGTGCGGGTAATGAACGAAATTCCATCTGATGAAAAACATCGCCAAGATTACATCAATGATTTTATGGCTATGAGCAAAGCACTGAAACAATGCCAGCGTGAAGATGGCTTTTGGAATGTCAGCCTCCACGATCCGTCAAACTTCGGAGGCAAAGAGACTTCCGGCACAGCTCTTTTCGTATATGGTATGGCTTGGGGCGTACGCAACGGTCTATTGGATAAAAAGACCTATCTGCCTGTAATCATAAAAGCATGGAATGCTATGGTGAAGGATGCAGTTCACCCGAATGGTTTTCTTGGTTATGTACAGGGAACCGGCAAAGAACCGAAAGACAGTCAACCTGTCACATACGACAAAGTTCCTGATTTTGAGGATTTCGGAACAGGATGTTTCCTTCTTGCCGGAAGTGAAATCTATAAATTAAACCTCAATATGTAACTGATAAACATACTTATCTTGAATCCGGTCTATCCTGCACAAACCGGATTCAAGGTAAGTATATACTACGTTTTACTTCTCTCCCCTTTCTGGTAAGCCGAAGGAGATACTCCAAACTGCGCTTTAAAACATTTACTGAAATAAAGAGGATCGTTAATACCCACTTTATAAGAAACTTCCGCAACAGTCAGATCCCTTTCGGTCAAAAACAGTTCGGCAGCCTTCTTCATTCGTACGACACGCAAATACTCATTCGGTGAGTATCCTGTCACTCCGCGTAATTTCTTATAAAACACAGTTCGTCCCATCCCCATCATTTGCGCAAATTCATCAATAGAAATATTGTATTGAGAATAAATCTTTTCGACTACAGCTACCAACTGGTCTGCAAATTCCTTGTCCCGGTCCGTGTTACATAAAGCAGGACGTACTACCCCCGGTTCACTGGAAAACTTCTTCCGTAACTTTTCGCATTGCTCTATCAGCCGGAACACCTGCGCAAGCAAAAGCTTAAAACTAAATGGCTTTGCAACATAAACATCCGCTCCCGCTTCAAGTCCTTCCAGGTGCTTATCCGGTGAAGTCAAGGCAGTCAGCAGAATAATAGGAATATGACTTGTCGCAAATTCAGTTTTCAGTTTCTTTGTCACTTCGAAACCGGTCATCCCGGGCATCAATACATCGCAGATAATCAAGTCTGCGTCATAGTTGCATGCCTTTTCAAATCCGGATATTCCATCCGCAGCCACTTCTACTTCAAAATAAGCACTAAGCTCCTCCTGCAGGAATCCACGAATATCATTATCGTCTTCGATGACTAATATTTTATGTTTTCTTGATGTGGTGACTGTCTTTTCATGTTCCTGACATTCTTCTGAAAGTTCCTGTAAATGGTGAGTCTGCATATTCGCTTCTTCCAGCAGGAGATTGCCGGGAACCAGGAAGTCTTTTTCCGAATAAACAGTTTTATCAGTCGGAATACATACCGTAAATACGGAACCTCCCCCTTCATTATCTTTATATTCAATCGTTCCCTTATGCACCTGCACCAATTCATGGCTCAAATGCAACCCTACTCCAATGCTATCTCCGAAGAAACTACTTTGCATGAAACGTTTAAACAATTCTCCCTGCTTTTCTTTAGGAATACCTACTCCGGTATCCGCTACCTGAATGTATAAACACTTCTTCACCTCATCCACATTCACAGAAAACAGAATTGTCCCACCCGAAGGAGTATACTTAAAAGCATTTGAAAGTAAGTTATACACCACCTTATCCAAATTACCTTTATCAATAAACATTTTATAGGATGGCACAGACGGCAAAAAGCGGAAATCCATATTCTTCTGTTCTGCTACGTCACTGAAACTTAAATATATTTCGTACAGGAAAGCAACTACATCAGTTTCCTGCAGAGAAAGAGCCAACTTGTTGTTCTGCATTTTTCTGAACTCCAGCAACTGATTAATCAGCCTCAACATACGTTGTGTACTTTTATCCATGACTTTCAACGGATGCAATAAGGCTTGTGGAATATCATCCATCCGGTACATTTTCTCCAATGCTCCTTGGATCAATGTAAGCGGAGTACGGAATTCATGAGAGATATTTGTGAAAAATACCAATTTATACTCTGTCAGTTGTTTTTCAACATTGATGCGGTTGCGCAACCTATTGAAATTAAAAATGATACGATATGTAAAGTACAAAGCTATTAATATCAGGATGAAATATCCGAGCATAGCCCAATTTGTTTTCCAAAACGGAGGCACGATAACAATCTTCAAGGTTGTTTCGGTATCATTCCAAATACCGGCACCATCACAATATTTCACATGGAAAATGTAACTGCCCGGCTCCAGATATTTATAAGTGGCAAAACTTAAAGAAGACGGAACATTCCATCCCTTGTCATAGTTTTCCAGCCAATACATATACTTGATTTGACCATTATCCGAATAATCAAGAGTAGAAAAATCAAGCATAAAAGAATTCTGGAAATATTTCAATGTAATCTTATCCGAATAGGCTAAAGATTCTTGCAAAGGAGAACCCGGCATATTAGGCTTCACCTGAATTCCATTAACGGACAATCCTGTGATAACAATAGGAGAAAGCAATCTCTCTGTTGGAATCTTCTTCGGGTCAATAATCGTCAATCCGTAGTTTGTTCCAAAAATCAGTTTACCGTCTGCACCCATACACGCACTGTTCTCGCTATACACATTTCCTAATGTATAAGATGAGAAGAAATAATTCTCGAAAGAATGGCTGTTGGGATTGAACCTTGAAATTCCATATTCCGTAGCAATCCATAATTGTCCCGAATGATCTTCTAAAATAGATTGCACCATATTATTAACCAGTCCTTCCGCTATTCCATAATGTGTATATTTCAAAGACTGACAGTCGTCTGACAGTTCGCATAGATTCAGCCCGGCACCCGAAGTTCCTACCCACATGCGCCCTTTGCTATCACGAAACAGGCAACGAATCTCATTGCTGCAAAAATTGCCATCGGTGTAGCTGAACAAATGATAGTTATCTTCATTAGCAATCAATGAGTCAGGGTGGAATATGCAGATACCTTCACTTGTGCCCATCCATATCATCCCTTTCTCATCTTCTGCCATTACTCTGACTATCCGTAAGCCATACTTCTTTCCTTGAAAGAAACGACGGAACTTATATTGTCCTTTTTCCGTTGATTCTGCCAGATCCAGTCCTCCTCCAAATGTCCCCACCCACATACGATCTTTCTTATCACGAAGAATGGAATAAATATTAGAATGAGATAAGGCAAAAGGATTAGACGGATCCGTTTTATACCACGTATCTCCTATTTTTAGTCCGTCTCCCCGGGTTCCTATCCATATATTCTCCTGACTATCTTCTGAAATCGCATAAATATTATAGGGCAAATAATGATTATCTATCTTAGTTTTCAGATGAGAATCATAATTATACAATCCACCTCTTCGCGTTCCTACCCATATATCTCCATTCGACATTTTAGTCAGTAACCGGATTGTATTCGAACGGTCAAAAACATCCGGTGATTCTGGATAGACATGTGTAATGCCTTTATTTGAAATGGAAATATGAGACAAACCGGAATATTCGGAGCTTACCCATATTCCTCCTGTTCTGTCTTTCATCAAACATAACAAAAAATCTGACCCTATAGGTCCTGCATTCTTCCCTTCGGAAACAAAGTGTTCCAACCGATCTTCCTGAATATCGTAGGTGAAAAGTCCGTTTCCATAAGTTGAAATCCACACAATCCCCCGGTCATCACGCACCACATGATAGCGTTCATAATCTATATATTTCATCTTCTCTTCAGGAATCAGTTGAAAATTCTTTATTTCTCCGCTCTTCGAGTTTATATAATAAATTCGTCCAGTGTTATTGTAAGCCCAACAATCTCCATAATTGTCATGAATAACTTTTCCATTATTTATTTTCAATTCCCTGCAAGGAGTTATTTGAAAGTTCTGAAAATCAAATTCATATACTCCTTCGCTGGAAGTAAATATAACCCATTTATCTTTTATCAATGAATGTGTACTGACAGATGTATTACCGGCTATTGCAGACAGCGACGCTAAACAGTCTATTTTTTTCGATCCATTTACACAGCGATACACATCTCCACTCTTTGTCAGAAAATACATATCCTCTCCATGAGGGAAAGAAGAAGAAAAATTCAATTTCCTATCAATAAATTCAACTTTCCCTTTATAAACAGACGCAAGTCCCTGCATGGTACCAATCCAGATCCTGCCACTAGAATCTTCATTTATAAATTTAATCCGGTCATCGGGCAGGTTTCCAAATTTCGTTCTAAACTTCACAGAGGTCATAGTCCGATCGTCCTCACAAACAATTTGACGCACACCATTCCTTCTATGCCAAAGCCACACATCTCCATTAGAGGACATAAATATTTCTGAATAGTTCTCTCCATCACTTCCGGTACCGGTAAAATCTACAAAACAAGCTTTCTGTAGATCATAACAGCTGAATAATTCCGGCACAGTCTTTATCCACAAAAAACCATTCTTATCCTCTGCCACATGTTTTATTCTGTTATCTGCTAAAGAAATCCGATCGTGTTTCCCGCTTTCCAACTGATAAGTAAGAAAAGTATTTCCATCATAACGGGTCAATCCGTCTAAAGTACCCAACCATAAGAATCCTTTACTGTCCTGAAACATGCATCGTACAGAATTACTAGGTAGCCCATCACTGGTTCTCATTTGTTTGGAACTAAGTTCAATATCAGCATACAGATCCGATATAGAAAAACTAAACAAAACGAAAAGGCATAATAATTTATATTTCATATAGTGGTTAGGGTTATTTTGATTGCTGGTTACAAAGATACATCTTTTCATAGTTTTTTTAAGATTTATACAAGCAAAACTAACCAAAAGGAAGAATAAATACAAAAAACTTAGCAGTCTATTTCGAAACAAGGATTATTATCCATATTTATGTCATTTTTTCCATATACTGACCAATGATTTGCATTGGTTCATAATCGGTACGGTTTTGAACAATTCAATGCTTTTCTCTATAACATGGTCAATTCTTCCATCTCCTTCACTTTTCTCTGTTTCTTCGATAAATAAGGAGTTTGCAGGTGGAATGTCTTTATTCTAAAAAGGTTGTCATCTAAAAAAATAAGAACAAGTGAAGCAAATTCTGTATTTCAAGATAAATCCTTATATTTGTATCAAATTCGTCTGATATAAAAGTTGAATATGATAAAAACAATGAATAAGCCACTTACATACGATGATATACCTAAAATGTATCTGTTTTGCAACCACACCAAATGTCCGCGCCGCAACAAATGCCTCCGTTTTCAGGCTGCGATGATTGTGCCCCAAAGTGTTCCTCACTACGAAGCGATCAACATCAACCATGTAGCGGGGAATGAAAAGGAATGTTCCTATTTCAGTGCATACACTCTCACGACCTTTGCACTTGGCATCAGCCATATATTAGACGACGTTCCGCACAAAAAAGCTATGGCCATACAAAACAGCCTTAAATCTTTAATGGGGAAAAGCATGTACTACCGTATTCGCAACAAACAACGTCGACTTCATCCATCGGAACAGAAACAAATCGCAGACGTTTTCCTGGAACACGGCATCAAGACAAAGATTAACTTCGACGAATACATTGAAGATTATGACTGGTAAGCCACAGATTGTGACGGGAAAGATACTTGCGAAAATATTTCATAGGAATTGAATAAAAGTTTCATAACGATAAAAAAAAAGTTCCATAGAAATGAAAAAAAAGTTTCATCATGATGGAAATAAAGTTTCACGACGATGAAACCTGTGAAACTTTTAGCACAAATAAAGATTAACAGGCAAGCGAAGACCTAAAGGTTACACATGCGTCATATTCCCCTTATAATAAGAAGCCTCCGCAGACGCCCGTCCAAATGTTCAAGCATAAATATTAAAAAAAATCGGATACCATATTTAGGCTTCTGATGCATTTTCGCAATCCGCTCTGGACGCCAGCTTCTCCAGTGCCACCAATTCCCATCCCTTGAACACCAGCGTAATCAATCCAAGCCGGGTATTCCCTTTCGTGCGGGCCACCTTCCCATCATCGGCATAGCGGCGCAACTGTTCTGCCGCATCACGTTTCAGCAAGGCGATGTCGGCATCGGAGGTGTCACGCCGGGCATACTTCACCTCCACGATATAGCTGTAGACTATGTCCGGCTGGCGCACCAGATCGGGCATCATGTAGAAATCCGCATAACCTTTGGAAGATTCGTATTCGGGAAGAAGGATGTAGCCCTGCGTCAACCCTAAGTAAGCCAGCAGGAATCCCTTGACGTGCGCCTCGCCGTCGATAAATTCACGGATGGCATTTTGCCGATGAATCAATACCATATCTGCTTAACATCTTTATACAAGAAAATTCGTTCATCCGTCCCCCTAGTAAGATCTCTCAATAAAAGTAAAGCATTTTGTGGTACATGGTGAAAGGTTAGACTAAAATCGTCAGCTATTTGTTTGCCCAACGACACCCAATCCATATCCCAATAAAAAAGCTCGTAAGTATCTCCAATACGAACATTATTGTCATCATTACGTGTCATATAGCCTATTCTTCCAACAGATTCCGGTTTGCCCAAATCCAATCCTACCCAACCATCTCTTAAAGTTTTAGATGCGAAAAATGTCAACGGATCTAAATCAAAAGCAGCAGAACGGCTATAATGAGGATTTTTACTTCGTTCTTCAGAACCAATAATTGTTCCTGTCAGTTTTTTATTCTCTTTATCCAAGAACATCAATTCTGCAATATTACAGCGGTAGGGCTTTGGACAGATATAACGCCAATAACGATACTTTGTAGTATCGCTCACATTTATACTACCCGATACGCTATACTCTTTGAACGTATGTACTGTGACGGCATCACTAAAATCCTCCTTGTGTGCTGCTTGAAACATGCTGTGTTTTAAACGGAGTGCTGTAGTGAACGCTTTGCGTGTTAAGGGATATTTCCGTTTTAAACTAATACTTCTTTTACGTGTACTATCGGGATTTAAAAACTCCAGTTCACCTTTCTCATTCAACAAGGCAGGATAATTGAATGGGCGAACCCTTCCATTTATATAATATACCGGCAGATAGACAGCTCCCTTCTCTATTTTATCAAAGACGATCTGCTTACTATCTTTTATTTCCGAAAAACAAATAGGAACCCATTTCGCATTGTCAAATACTGCCAGATATGCATATTTTTCTTTGCGTTCTCTTTTCCCGGAAAGTACAGGAAAAACAGGATCAATGGTCGTTGCATATTCATCCGTAACGTCTTTTATAAACACATTGCGCAACGTTGACGGGACACTACCAGCTTCTTTATTCAGCCGGACTAAGGCCGAATTGGGAGAATATGTTCTTCGATATACTTTTCCCTTACACTCACCCGGTCGTAGGGTAGCTAAAAAAGGTTCATGCCCTCCTTCACATACCATTCGGCGATCGTGATCTATCAAAATACTAAGCCACGAATGTGCATGTGCTTTTGTAGGCCACTGCAAAACGAAATCATACGAAACCGCAAACCCCTTACTGCGCATGATAGCTAAAGCTGTGTTTGTCCTTGTCTCACAAGAATTGGAAGGAATATTGCACCAAAACGGAACCTTATATAACGCATGCCACTTCAGAGGCTTTTTCAAATCGACAATAACGGTATCACGTAGTTTAATATTAATAGCTTCTGCCGCATGATAGGGTGTTTTATTCCAAATGTCATTATAAGAAACATACATTGTGCCAGCTTATATCGTCTTTCAGCTTCTTCCCAACATTCCATTTGATAGTAATTATCCGCCAATTGCATTTGCAGGTCATACGTATTGATATAAGATTCGCAATGCAAGAATATGTTGACGCTTTGTTTGTACAATTCCACATTTTTCAATTCTGATGCATAATTGTACAAGAAATAGGGATTGCCATTCCACTCATCATATAGCTTGGTAAATACAGATAATTCATTATCCAGCAAACCATTGTTCTTTTCTGCAACCAACGAAATTCGTTTCCATGTACGCTCGAAAATGATATTCTTAATCAAAAAGAAACAGAGTATAAAAAGAATAATCAATAAAAATGGCTTGTTGAAACGTATTGTTCGTAGAGCAACCTCCCGTTGATTAAGTGAAGCGAGGCAGTAGATAATCATGAACCAAACAAAAGCATATTTGAATGGATAAGAAAAACAGGAAAATATAGCAATAGAAACAAGCGTCAGTATGGCTGGAGTGTCAAATGCCACATTACTTCGAAAAACAGCAATCAACGACAATAAGAATAAAGCGATTCCTATGAGTCCTTGTTCAATCAGCAGCAACAGATACTCATTAAATGGATGATTCGTGTTTCCTGCCAATATTCTATCGCTTTCATCAGCATGGGAGGAAGACAAATATTTGGCTTGTTCCGGCATGTAATCCGCCTTAAAAGAACCAAGTCCGTTTCCCTGAATTATATGTTCCTTACACAATCCGGCAGATACTTTCCAAATCAGAACACGACCGGAAGCGGAAGCTGGTTTTAGATAAATCAGACCAATGAATAAACTTATTAGAAACAAAGCGCCTCCGCTGATAAGAAAGATGCGCCTTTTATGAATTAACTTCCGATAACGGAGAGCATAAAAAAGAAGTGTTACTACACATAAAGTAAATACACCTGTTCTCGAACCGGATAAGATAACGACTATAATGAGGAGAAGGCACGCCATAACCTTGAACGTTCTTCTTTTTCCGTTAGAAGAATGACACAAAAGAAAAGGATAACAGAGAACGATGCTCGCAGCAAATCCGGCGGGATTATCAAAAGAACCGGTAACTGGAAAATAAGATTGAGTTTCTATACACCCTACATATTGCAGCAAGCCATACAAGGCCGACAAAACTCCAACGACAGCTAAAATGCTATTAAATGTTTCTGTAGGATTTTTTCTATTACGCATCAACACAAAAAGAATCCATCCAGATACAATGTACACACTGTGTATATATTGCGATGTAAAGAGACTGCAAACGAGAACATATCCCATAAAAACAGTAAAAGACAGAAATAGAAAATCAACAGACAGTCTAATTTTTCGCTTCCAGTTCCCTATGCAAATACCTCCCCATATTACGATGCCGACAATGAAACTTATATTTTTAGGCATAAAATACCTATCCATAAACCAATCAGCCGATAAGTATAAGGTGGTGATAAGTAAAAAAGAAAACGTAAAAACATTATCACTGAATAATTGCCTTAACTTGCAGAATATAAAAGAGGGAGTCTGTGTTTGCATTGATAATAATTAGTTCTTCCTTTGCCCTTGCTCCTTTTCCTTTCGGATTGAAAGAAAAATGAAGCGAGCACGATTCGTCAGGATTTAATTCATACTTCTCCACCGATGCTTGTGTACATCCACATCCAGTTTCGATCTCTCCTATTTCCAACCTGGCATTGCCTACATTGGTGATTGTAATGCTATCACGACAAATTATATCAGAACTAATTATTCCGAAATCGTGTGTATAGGAAGACAGAGATACCTCTGCTTTCCTTTTTTGATTGCAAGAAACGCAAATCATCAGAATAACAATAAGACCAAAGATTTTACTCATTTTTCATTGTCGCTGATGGTGAATTACTTGGAATAGTCTCGATGAAACGAGGTGGATCACCGATCAAACTATCTAATATTATTCTGGTCTTCTTTTTAAATTCTCGTTCTTTTATAATATAATCCCACCATGACAAAAAAACATCTCGATCCGCTTGGGGCATTGAATCAATAATGCGTAGATATTGAGAGAGTTCAGACTCCCTAATCGGATATTTTGTCCTTAAATCACGAGCCAACATGACTCGGATGACATTCGGATATTTTGCATATTTTTCAAGAAAAGTAAACCGACCTTCTGAACGCTGTTCAGTTACTGATGTATCTAATAAGTTACTATTCTCTGTTTTAGTACTATCTTCCGCCACTTTTCTCCGATCTCTATTCCAATATACAGCACTCCATTGAGCTTCTCGCTCAAGAATGTAAGTATTGTAATCTTCATTGATGGAAGTGCCCGATACATTAGCGTCAGTATCCCAATCGACCATACGAATATAGATATTCCCAGGTTCCACAAAAAGATTAATATCAGTCTCTTTATGGAACGATGAACCATCATAGGATATTTGTGCAAAATAAGGCTTTCGTGTGACAGTTCCTTCGTAAAAAAATTCCTTGCCAATCACCTTTATTTTTATGCTGTTGTCGTATGCTTGTTTTTGTCCTTCCCTTTCTTCAAGAAGATACGATTTATCTATTAATAACACATATTTACCATCTAGAGTATTATCAGGGAATTCACCCCGAATCGTAAATTTCTCTTGCCCCAAAAGTAATTGAGCAGAAAATACGATTATAATGAGAAAAAACAGTTTCTCTTTCATATTAATTACACTTCAATTCTATAAAATCATTTTACAGTTATATCAAGCATATTATTTACCCGTCTTTCAATAAAACGAGGAGCATTACGATTAAGACTATCGGTCAACGCTCTTCCCTTTGCCCAATACTCCTCTCTCTTCATTGTATACTCTCGCCACGCTATCAAAATATCCCGATCCGTTTTGGGCATTAAGTCAAGAATACGTAAATATTTAGCATCCACCAATCTTTTATTTAAGTCCTTAACTTCCAAATAACGAGATAACATTACTCGGATAACATCCGGATATTTGGCATATTTCTCAAAGAAAGCCAATTCACCTTTTTCAAAATCCTCAAATGCTGAACCAAAAGAATAAGCTCCTTCAGCTTCCGAAGTCTGCCCCTTTAAACGGATAGTTCTAAAAATTCTATTTACCAGATTTCTCCGTTCAATGACACAAGTATTATAGTCTTTATTAATAGGAGTACCCGATACATTTCCTTCCTCATACCAATTGGTTATATGGATCTGGATATTCCCAGGTTCTATTACAAAAGAAGTCGCACTTGTCTGACCACTGAATGTTGGTCTATCGTAATATATTTGCGCCAAAAAAGGTTTTCGTGTAGTTACCCCTTTATAATAGAATTTTTTATCAGTTACCAATATCTTTACTTCATCGTCAGATGCTTTCCATTTACGTTTGTACTCATCAGGAAGAAAAGACTTATCTGTCAGTATTATATATTTTCCGTCTAGCGAATTATCTGGAAATTCACCTTGAATCGTGTATTTCTCTTGTCCGTAAAATAGTTGGGCTATAGATACAAACATTAATATGAATAGATATTTTCTCATGATAATAATTTAAGTGTTACAGAGACTCCGTTTCTTCTCTTCGCATATTTAATTCTCCTAAAAAATTGATACTTTTCCCCTGCTGCAAGGTGATATAAATGCTCGCACTTCCATTGGAATATACCTTAATATAAAAGTTGCAATTACCTATTGTTGTATTTGCTGAAAACTTGATGTGAGCATTTTTCTTTTTATCTATATCCATAGTATATTTTTTCAAAGGAGCCTGAAAGTAAAGTTCAGCTCCTCTCCTGTATGGTATATCAGCTTGACCGAGATAAAGAAGATCAGAAAAAATAGAATCATTTTTAATTTCTATTGAATAATCAGACTCATTCAATAATATAGGAGCTTTACATGGAAGAATGCAAGTACCTACATTTATCTTGTAGACTTTTGATGTAACAATCTTTCCGACAACTTCCGCCTTTTGTTTCTTTTGTTCTTTTTTGCTTTGGGCAGAAAGAATCGGAATTCCTACCAGCATTGTCAAAAATAGAACAAGAATTTGCCTTTTTACTTTCATATTAGATTATAACTTAAATATGGATGTATAAAAAGCCTAATGAAATACGGTTATAGGACACGTACCATTACTACTCTCACAATTGCCTATTCCGATTTGCAAATAATCATCATTCGATTGACAACTAAGCATAGATATAGCTATTAAAAAGGTTAACACAACCATATTCAAGAAAGCTTTGCTTTTTTTCATAAAACTATTTTTAAGGTAGTAACATATAGGGCACTTATTCTCCCGCTGATTGTCAATTTCATAATCAAAAACACGTCACACAAATCACAATAAGACTAAAATTCTACTTATTTTTCATCGTTGTTGATGATGAATTACTCGGAATAGTCTCGATGAAACGAGGGGCATTGTTACGTATACTGTCCAATAATGGTTTGGTTTTTTTTTCATATTCATACTTTTTAATAGTATAGTCCAGCCAAGCCAAAAGAATATCCCGATCTGCTTTAGGCATTCGGTCGAGAATCTGTAGATATTTTGGAAAATTAGGATCCCTTGACATTCTTCGTCCGTTCAATAAAAAAGATAAGTGGAACCGTACGACATCCGGGTATTGGGCATATTTCTCTAAAAAGAGTAATTGATTTTCCATACTTCTCCTTGTGATCATATAGGTATTATAATCTTCATTAATAGGAGTACCTGATACCACACCCTCATCTGCCCAATTAGCGATGCGGATATGAATATTACCAGGCTCAACTATAAAATACAGGCCGAAATCCAACATCTTTCTTTTTGTCCCTGCACTATAAAGATACGCCAAGAATGGCTTTTGTGAAAGTACACCTTCATAATGGAATTTCCCGTCAACCACCAATATACTATCAATAAATAAATGTTTAATTCGTTCTTTTTCTTGACTAAGAGCTGAACTATTAGTCAAACGCAAATAACTATTATCTAACGAATGGTCGGGTAATTCACCCTGGATAGTGTATTTTTCTTGTCCATAGAATAGCTGGGCTATAGATACGAAAATAAAAATAAATAGATATTTTTTCATTATTACGACTATTAAATATTACTCTTACAATTAAAATTTACTCCTCATCTGGATAGCTTTTATCACAACTGCTTTCACAATTTCCTTCTTTTGTTCCTGCAGCCGATAGACAAGCATCTCTTACTTTTACCCAGAATTTATAATTATCACCATTGGGAAATTCACTCGCAGGTAAATCCTCAATATTCTCGTTAAAATGATTATGACATTCCATTATTTCTTCTTTGGCCGTTTCCGCACAATCTTTTTTGCATTTTTCACGTAGTTCTGCATTGGTATCTGCTCGCGTAATCACGACTTTGTACATTCGACTTTTTTGTCGTGCCCTCATCAATTCTAATTTAGTAAAATCAGCATCTTTAAAAACGTCCCTGACCAAAGAAGAAATACGATTACGGTTAGCTTGATAATCATATCCTGTCAGAATCTTTAATTGAGTAATTGCTTCGGTACGAGTCTCGATATTAAGCAGATTTTTCCGGAGTAAGCGATATTGTTCCAAGTCTTCTTTAGACAATTTAGAGATTGCGTTTTGTTCTCTTCTCATGTCCTTTCCTATTTCTTTTTCCAAATTCTGATAAGCTTCCGAAGCAATAAAGAGATCTGCAGCAGTCACATCTTCTGCCTGTTGAGAGTAATCGTCAGCATCATCCGTCTGACAGCTAAGTACTGAAATACTGATTAGAAAGGCTAATCCAACCATAACAAAGCCACAATTCCACTTTCTCATAAGAATGACTTTTAGAGATTACTAATTTTGAATATCTTTTTCAGAGCAATACCATATATTTTTAAAAATTGTATAGTTCACTTCCAATTCCATCTATATTATATAAGATAAGGAGCTGTATTTTTCCATAATATTAGTACAAATAAAAGTTTATCGCTCTTGTTGTAACAAAGGACGACATTTATAAATTGAAATACAAATTTCAACCGTATACAAATGCGTATACACAGCCAATGTATACGCATTTAAATATGGTTTTTAAAGAAAGATCATTCCAAACGTAATGATTTAATAAAATCAGTAATAGATTCACAAGAAACATTCATTTTCTTTTTCAATCTACTACGGCGTATTCGAAAAGAACTTCCTAGAATCTGGAATAACTTTGAAATCTGCGCATTACTAAAATCAATACGTAACAAAAGAATGACATGTATATCATCTTCTGAAAGTACAGGGTAATAATGTCTCAACTTATAGATAAAACCATCTTGATGAAAATTTACCCAGAGTTCTAATCTATTCCAATTGCAATCGCTTATTGCGGATAAAGATGTAACATAGATTTGTACATCATAGGCAGTCTTCCACTCTTCTTCATCCATAGTTATTTTTATCTATTACAACTATATTCTATTTCACCAATTCATCATTGATATAAAGGTTCTTGAAAGTCACATCTTTCGCCCCTTTAATATCATTTGCTCCTTTGGCTACATTATTAAAATGAGAATCCTCTACACTGATGTTATATACATGTTTATCATCCTCCAGCCCTATAATAAGCACACCCAATTTACTCTTCTCACAAGTTACATTCTTCAAATGCACATTACGGACAATCGGGTCAAACCCTCTCTTACATTTCTCCCGATTCTCATATTGCAGATTGATGCGAAGCACAGCTTCACGACATTGTCCTACCGTTACATTACGAACAAATACATTTTCTATAAGTCCTCCGCGGCAAGTGCTCGTCTTAATACGAATAACACGATCCAGATTCGGGCTATCCATTCGGCAGTCTTCTACAAACAAGTTACGGTAACCACCGGAAATCTCACTGCCGATCACTACTCCTCCATGTCCATTCCTCATCATGCAACCACGTACGATAATGTTCTCACTGGGAATATTCCATTTACGCCCGTCTTCATTACGTCCTGATTTAATGGCAATACAATCATCACCCGTGTCAAATGTACAATTCTCTATCAACACATTCTTACAAGATTCAGGATCACATCCGTCTCCGTTAGGTCCACGATTGAAAACAGTCACTCCGCTAACAATCAAGCTCTCGCAGAAAAGAGGATGAATCACCCAAAATGGAGAATTTAACAAAGTAACACCTTCAATCAAGATGGTGTGACAGGAATGTAAATTCAATAGTTGCGGACGCATCCCGTCTTCCGGTTTCATCAGACGTTTGTAGACAGGAGTCGATGTTTCACCATACATCAACAGACGTTCACGACCTCCATTGCGTTGAGCCACCATGCCTTCTTTCCAACCATACTTTACGGCCCCACACATCGGCCACCAAGTTTCCATGCTACCTTGTCCGTCAATAATACCTTTTCCTGTTATGGCAATATTGCTTTCACCATAAGCATAAATCAAGGGGTGAGCATTATAGCAATCAATTCCTTCCCAACGAGTTAAAACAGCAGGAAAATAAAGGCTTTGATCTGTAGAGAATTTCAAAACAGCTCCCTCTTCGAGATGGAAATTCACATTGCTCTTTAAAGTAATAGGTCCGGTATAAAAAGTGCCTTTAGGAACAATTACTATGCCACCTCCTGACAGACTGCACTGTAAAATAGCCTGATTAATGGCTTCATGGCAAGGATTAGCCTCATCATCCGTTTTTGCTCCAAAATCAGTTATAAGAAATGTTCGTTTCGGAAAAGAGGTCCGTTTAATCTGTTTTTCGATACGGGCGCTTTCTTTAAATGCTTTATCAAAATCAACAGTATTCGCAGATGTTACCTCTGCCACAAAAAGCAACATCAGTAGTAAATTAATAGTTCTTCTCATCATAATTCTTATCCTTTTATTAATATGTTATTTTTATTTTATTGCAATGTAACTCCCATCAAACCGATAACAACATCGTTTGAAAGTGTTTCCAACGTCAGATGACTTAACTCTTTGGAAGGATTCAGAGGCATGTCCAAAAGTACACCTGCTCCTCCCTCGATGGAACGTCCATAAACACCCTTTATGCCTAAGTCCTTTCCCAAGTCATTGCTAACCAAACCCGTCTTAAAATGAATGCGATAAGGACGGGGAGAAACAACAGTGAATGCCTGACCATCAACATAGAAATCTTGCTCAATAGGACACCAGTTATCCGGATTCACTAATTCCAATACATCAGAAGTTCCATCTGTATAGTATACACGAACAATACCATTAGCAATGCGACACTGCATGTGGTTGGTACTGCCTGCCATCATTAAATAGGCATGAGAAGCCCGACCGGAAAGCGGAATACTCAAACTGTCGGGATAATTATCCCACAACGAAGTAAAAGCAATATTGCTTCCTTGAGCCAATGTTCGGAACGGCACACCCAGTTTGGTAGTCAGCATCTCATCACGTACCAAGGCACGCAAACCTGCATCATCAATATCAGCAGTTAATTTCGGATGACACCACTCGCCAATGCCCTGAACAGGAAGTTGTAAAGTGGTATAAGGCGAACGGGGTGTCAGATACTCATTCCGGAAAATATCTGTCACATTCGCATTGAACAAAGAATCCATATTCATCACCCGGCACTCTGACGTATTCACCTGCGAGAAAGGAAGAATGACCGGTGATTTTTCCGATTTTGTAATCTGTACGTTTACAGGCTGCCACCATTCCATCTGTCCTTGTTTCGTGCGAACAAAGAATGTATGATGCCCCAAATGATCATTGACCTTACTTCTTATAGATGTATCACTAACATTCGGTTGTATCAGCACTCCCTGCGGATCATATATTTCACCGAATACCGCCCCTAAAATGGATGGAACACGGATCTCCGCTAAAGCCTCCGCCTGTATTTCAGGTAGAACCGGATTCAGACTGTTTCCTCCCCACACTATTTCGACAATTGCTTTTTGGGCAGAAGAAGCAGGAATAACAACCACCGGATAACCGGAAGCAGCTTCCGCAAAGCTCCAGTCAACTTCTTTCCCATTTACTTTCACAGAATGAATCCTTTCCCTTCCGACATTCACTTGTAATGTCAATGCCAAAGGTGCCTTAAAACGTTGCTCTATCCGGTAAATATCTATATCATTCTCCCTGACAAAGTGATAGGTTATGTCAGGCAAAGAAATAGAAGCTTTTGACCATCCTGCGGGAAATCCCGGACGAATCACCATCTTCCCGTTCAATACATCGGGTAAAATGCCATACAATCCTTGTACCAGTAATCGGGAAGCTACCCCTATCGGATCTCCAAAGTCACGATAACACTCTCCACGGGCAGCATCATAAAAGCTGACTTGCCCCAAATTGCCGGGACTGTTACCTAAGTACATACCATCCAGAAATGAACTTTTCATCAATCGATATGCTTCCTCCGGACGTCCTGCCTGGAAATAGGCCAAAGCTGTATGCATTACCTCTGCGAAAGCCACATTATTGATACTCCAGGAATAAGGTAACCAATTGGTAGTGGCAATCGTTGCATACCCCTCTTCCAGTCCATCGGCATACACGGGGATATGTGGTATTTCCGTATCAACATACCGTGTAGCCTGATAAGCTTGAAAAGGATCGGCAACGTCGCTATCGAGTGCATGATATATAGTCCATAATCCCGGACTTTCGTGAAGCCGGCGATGTCCCATAAAATCCTGATATTCCGCCCAACAACCTTTGCCCTGCATCCAAAGACGCTTATTCATCGCTTTCAATATTTGCTCGGCTTCGTTCTGATAAGGTGAAGGGTCTTCGCCTATCAAAGAAGCAAGAAAAGCTGCCATTTTATTGGCACGGTAGTTATAAGCCGACGAATGGGTGACTGCGCCACTGTTGTAGTAAAGCGCATCACTTGCCCAAATACAAGCGTATGCATCATATAAACCATCATTGTCCGGATCATAATTTAATTTTTCCCAAGCTAGATGGCGGGTAATCACAGGCCACATTTTGCGGACATACGCAGTATCTCCCGTCCAGTTGAAGTGCCATAACAATTCATCCATGTAACAAAGATTCATGTCATAGTGGTGCATCTGGTTGTTACGTTCAGGATTCCGGCAAATATACCCATTACTATATTGAGGAGTTCCCCAACGTTTTTCCGAACGCGCCAGATTCATTGTAGAATCCTGTGCCGGATGAGGTATTGTATTCGGGACATCAGTCACCTGACTAGCTGCATAAGCATCAAAATGAGTCCGTGCCCGGTCATGCCAACCTAAAGCATCACCAGTATATCCGGCCCTCCACCCACTTAACGGCATACGCCAGCCAATAGCACCGTGCAACCAAACCTGCCCGTCCCAAATTCCATCGGCAGCTGCGACCAATGCACCACCCAACGTGTTCAAATAAGGGTCCGGCGTTTCTATCTTCAAATGAGAAGCCAATGCCAAAGAAGCTGCCTCCGCTTGTTGATAGAGCTTACGGACATTATAACCTTCGGGAACCTCCCCACGTACCAAGTATACTTCTTTCTGCAAAGGAAGTTCACCAGTGACAAGGTCAGTCGCTTCGACAGGAAGTTCGAAGCAATCAGCCGGATCTACCCCCATATCTCCATTACGACTCAAACGTTTTCCGGTAGCTCCCCCATGTTGCCAACGAAGTATAGCTCCTTTAGGCATATTCGAAGGAGAAAAACGCCAAATAGCTCCATCCATATCGGCTAATGCCAATACAGAAATACGCAGTTCTCCTTTTCCCCAAGACGGGTCTGTCAAATAATAGGTACGTTTTCCAGCCGAATAACGGGATTCACAATGCCCGGTGCAGTCAAGCGCCAATTCTGTTCCGTCACGAAGAATGACTTTGAAACTTATATTTCCTCCGCGTCCGTTATTATAAAAAGCAAAAACCGGCCGGTCACTTGTTTCTACCCGAAAGGGACTGTGACTACCGTACAAAGCACGGGTATACCGATTCTTACCATTGACACAAACAAACTCATCACCATCGGGACGATATTGCAACGTCCTTTTTGTACCTCGCAGATGTTCATTCAAGGAGATGGATTCTTTAAAGTCACCGATCTGCTTTGCCTCTCTTTGAGCATTTAATGGTATCGCCGGCAACATCAAGAGGCAACAAACTGTCAGCTTTCCTTTTAAAATAAGATTCAGATGAAAATAACTCATATTTTTTTGTGTTTGATTATGGTAATGGCTTCAATCCTTCCCAACGGACATTCCAAGTTCCATCTTTCGGAAATCCCGGATTAATCTCCGTACATCCGTCCCAACCGGCACACATCATCGCAATAGCAGTCAGCAAGCCGCCATTACCCGGTAAATAAATACGTAAACGACCGTCCTGATAATTATGACCATTCGGCAAGTATGTGTTTGTGCGTTTATCCATCAGTAAAGCTCCGACTGCCTTTTCCGGTTCACCCAAACGGGCAGCATTCATAGCCGTCATCGGATAATCCCATCCCCAGGTTTTACCCCAATTCCAGTTATCCCAAATCCAGTGCAATGTATTTTTCATATAATCTTCCCGGATCAGTTTATTCATCGGAAGAATACCGACTGCACCTAATACTGCCATGTGGTCGGAAGTATAACGAATATCTTTATAAGTATCTATGGCTGTTTCAGCAGCCAGATAAAGTCCTTCATTATTAGATGCTAAAGGGGAAAGTTTATCGATCATTTCATCCCATTCCAAACTGCGTTGCTGTCCCATACGTTCACGCCATTGTTGAGCGGTCTGCATGGCAAAATGCCAGTAAGAAAGTTCAAAAGGAGGATTAATTGTTTCTGCAGCACGCAACGTTTCTTGTGCAGGAATGGCACCTTTCAATACGTAACGTCCTTCCAGTTCATCGTATGTAGCAAAAGAGTACATAAATTCTGCAGTCTCCTGTACCAAACGATTATATTTCTCCAACACTTCTTTAGTCGGATCAGCACGATAAAGTAATTCTGCCAAATAAATTAAATGAGGTTGTTGCCAAATCAGAAAACTTCCTACTTTGGAAGGGGCTTCTGTTCCTGACGGGTCGGTCATTTTCATCCAGCGAACGCCATCAAACCCTTGTCTTTGGGCTATTTGACGCGCTATCGGTTCAACCTTTTCATACCAACCTAATGTACGGTCAAGTAAGTTGCTACGATTCCAAAGAGCAAATTGAGCTTCGTGCCACCAGATCATTTCAAGATGGAATTTGCCAAACCACGAATTATAGGTAAGCCCCGTCTCTTGCGGAGGAATAGTACCTGCGCTCTGAATAGCAAGCAAATATTGGCTAAGTACCACACGTCGTTCCAGTTCTTTGGCCCGTGGGTCCGTACATGCCGAAAAGTCAACAGCTGCGCCTTCCTTCCAAAACGAGTTCCAATAGTTTTTTGCTTCTTCTTGAGTTTGTGCTACAGTAACAGGCTGCGTTGAAGGAGCTGTACTAGTAAAAGCACATGTAAAAGCTAAATGATCGTCCATCGGAGTCAGGACAAAATAATGTTTTGCTTTCTCATTTAAAGTAGCCTTCCCTTCCCAACACAAAGTTACGAAATACTCTGTGCTATCTAAAGTATGTTTCAAAACTGCGGAAGATTCATTTTGAGTAACAATAGTCGTTGTATGTTTATCAACGGCTTCCCAATTACACGCATCATCACAATGAGCGCCCGTAGGATACGGAAAGCGAAAACAAATCCCGGTATGCGCCTTAGAAGTAATATTTGCAGCAATCATATCATTAGAAGGATGGCAGACTGTCTCCACTTGATAATCTTCACCGTTTAATTTAAACCGGCTTTCGATTTTTCCATCCCACAAGCAAAGTTTCTGATGAACGTCAGTTACCTGTTCAATATCCGTACCTTCTTCCACGTCAAAACCGACAATTCCTAAATGAAGACGATGCGGATTGACACGAAACCAATTAGCGGCATCCTGTTGTCTGCCTTCTTCTTTGAATTGAGTAGCGTAAAGTTCTTTCTTTCCCCTGCCAAAATCGTATTCTTTCAGGGTTTCTTCCGGAGTAAGCCGGTCCGGATTGGCGAAGCTATGCCAGCCCCACTGGCTTTGCGTTCCCAATGGAACTCCTTTTTTATAATTGTCCGGAAACGTCTGTAATCCGGTTATGTCTACCGTATAAGCAAACTCTCCATTTCCTACAGAAAGTGAAGCTAATGAATCGAATGCCGTCACAACAGGACTATTCCTTTCTACTAATGCCTCGCGGTCAATTATCGGCTGATTTCCATCTCCGCAAGCTGTCCAAATAAAAAGTACTGCAATAGATACTGCGAATGTTTTCATGATTCTTTATTATTGTTATTTACAAAAGTATTTATATTTGAAACAAATGACGCGGATTCTCATTCAAAAACCCGCGTCACCCATATTTTACTTAATCCATGTCAGTGGATTATTCAGGAAATTTTATTTTAAATTCCATTTGATGAAATAGTCTCCATTCATGATCTTTTCACGGATAGCGGCAACATTCCCCTTGCCTTCATATTTCTCGCAAATATATTTTGCCATAATACTGTTGTCATTATAACGTTTCGCCATACGGATCATAGCTGGATAAACCTTTCCTTCACAAGCCATTTCCAGCATCATTTCCTTCAACAGTTCCTCATCATTGCTTTTGATATCATTGGTGAATGACCGAGAGCCCATATTGGTTTTGGCAGTTCCACGCAAGCCGTTATCTCCATAAGCACGGTTAGTAATACTCGTCGTTCCGTTTGCCAGTTTATATACAGTTTTCAAACTGGTCCAGTGGGGAGTAAAGCCGTTCCATGTTCCGGAAAGAACTCCATCCGCATTTCTCTCGAATTCATCCACATAACCTTCAACACCGGTATTTATCAATGCATCAACGGCATTCTTCTTGCCGAGTTGGTTGAACGCTTCCGCCATCATGAGATAAAGTTCTGCACCACGGTACAAATAGACAAACACGTCATCGCGATAAGCGGCACGCACCGGATTATAGGGCGGACGGAATTTGCTGATAACCCACTTGCCATTGTATTCCTTGAAAGTATAGGTTTTCCTGAAATCTTCTTCGTTGGCACCTATCGGGTCGAAGTCTTTATCCGAGAAGCGTTCCATCGCTTTTTCAGCAGGAGCAAGCCAGAACTTATTGGGGTAATCGGAATCAAAATGTTTTAACAGACTGTTTGTCTGCTTATTCTGATAGTTGTACATAACAGCAGATACCGACTCATAATCGTAAGGAGTCTCGTAATTAAAGAACTTTCCCCATTGTCCCAGCAATTGGGCGTTACGCAGATAGGCGATAGACTGGTTCTGACTCTGTTGGTATCTTCTATTCATTTCACCTTGTATCAGATCAATACATTTCTGGTATTTACCCATCCACAAGCAGATTTCCGCATATACGGCATAGTAAGGAGGCGTCATCATATCCCAACGACGGTATTCACTGTTTGCAAGTTCTGTATCCGGATCCACCCAGTCTTTCCAAGCAGTCTCGTATGTTCCGTCTACATCATCAAAACCAATGTCCAGCAGATTTTTGCAGGCTGCCATGACATCATCCAATTCCAAAGTCTTGAATTTGGAAAGATCCCTTAATGAATCCATCGGTTTGTCCACCCATACGACTTTACCATAAATCTTGGCAATCGTCATAAAAGTCCATGCTTTTATACGCAACGTACTGCTGACCAAAGCTTTATAGCGGGTCATATCTATTGAATTGCTCTCCTTGTATGTCTGTAACTTCCGAAGATAGTCGTTGCACGCATTGATTATCTCATAATATCCAGCAGGATTCGCATACGAGTTTCCTTCCAGATCATCATCATAATTGTACAAGCTATACAATTCTGTGGGAGCGGTTGAGGTGGGTTCTACCAGTTCCCCCCTTAGTTCATTCAAGTAAATTGCCTTGTCACCGACAGCCTGCATCTTTGCCATGATACCCATATACCCCGAATACATTTCGCTCTCTTCAGAAATATATTCGCTGCCGTCCAACGTGTCATCCGTATCTACTTCAAAGAAGCTGTCACAGCTACCCATTACAGCAGCTGCAAAGACCAATGCGACATTCAGTATTATTTTTTTCATCTTCATAATTAGAATTTCAAGTTTATACCCAGTTTAACGGATTTTGGTTGCATTACTTTCGCATAATCGAATCCTTGTGTTGCGTTGTCGCTAGACGAATAAGCAAATTCAGGATCCAATCCTAAATATTTGGTAGCTGTCAGCAAGTTTTCACCGGTTACGTAGATCGTTCCGGAGCGGAAGAAGTTCCATATCGGTTTATCAAAGTTGTAGCTCAATGTGATATTCTTTATACGCAGATAAGAAGCATCCTCTATCCAACGTGAAGAGAAGTTGTTATTGCCGATAGCGTCTCCGAAGGTTGCACGAGGCATATCAGTCACTTGCCCTTCCACGCTCCAACGATTACTGACGGCAACGCTCTGGTTAGAAAAAGAAGAAGCCGATTCCAAAGTACGTCTTACGGCATTGTATGCTTTGTTTCCTTTAGAGTATGCAAATTCTGCGGACAGTGCGAAATGCCGGTAGCGGAAGTTAGTGTAAAAGCCTCCGAAATAATCGGGAGCGGCGCTTCCCAAAGATATACGGTCTTTTATGTCAATACGTCCGTCGTTATTCTGGTCAATGAAACGCACGTCACCGGCTTGATATGCCTGCATACTGCTGTTGACCAAATTGGCTTTGTCAGCTTCGGCTTGAGTGGCATAGACTCCGTCGGCCTGTAATCCGTAGAATTCGTACGGGCTTCCACCTACACGACTGACCACTGTGGCGCCATCGCTATATTCCAATGTCTTTTGGTCATATCCGCCTAAAGACTTGATCTTATTGTCGGTGAACGCGATATTTCCTCCCACAATCCATTCGAAATCGCGCAGATGGATTAAAGAAGCCTGGAAGGAGAGTTCTACCCCTTTGTTGTCGATTTTTGCACAGTTGGTATAATAGCCGGAAGTACCGTAAACGGCTGAAGTGTTGACATTCATGATTACATCCTTGCTTCTGCCCCGATAATAATCAACTCCCAAACTGATGCGGTTTCTCAAGAAAGCGGCGTCCAAGCTCAAGTTCATCTGTGTGGTCACTTCCGGTTTCAGGTGTGTATTCGGGATTTGTGTCCGCACAATGCCGGATACTGCCATGTACGGCAAACTGCTATAGTAATTTCTGCCATAATTGGAAGAGAAACGGCTGTTGCCGGTAACACTATATTCGGCACGGAGATCCAGACGGTTAACCCAATCCTTGTCAATCAGGAAAGACATATTCTTTGCCATCCATGTCAATCCGGCAGACGGATATACACGGAAACGATTGGTATATTTTCCATTGGCAGAAGAACCGTCGACAGACATATTTGCAGAAACATTCAAAAGATTGTTATACGTATAGTCGGCATGGGCAAAGATGTTCATCCAGTTCCATTTTGCCAGATAACCGTCGAAATAAGAACCCACCTTATTGGCAGAATTTAATACTTGATAAAAGTCGTTTGTCGTATTACGGGCAAAAGCTCCATCAAGTTCGTTCTGCGTAGTCAGCACTTGGCATCCCGCCATTGCGTTAAGGACGTGTCTGTTACTGAACACTTTGTTGAAACGGGCATTCAGGTTATAGAAGTAGTTCTGCGTTTCCGCCACTCCTTCGCGCACGACGTTCTTCTGTTCACCGTAAGTGTCAATAGCGGGAACAATAACCGGATCGCTTACACCCGGCATGAAGATGTGCTCTTTGTTATAGTTATAATAAATGCCAAATACACCGTCGACAGACAGTCCGGGAATAATCCGATAGTTGAATCCGGCTTTGATATTGACATCATATTGACGGTTGTTAGCGTCCACTTCGTTCACGATGGCGACAGGGTTACTGACTGCAAAAGTCAAATCCTGACAGATACCATAATAATAAGATGAATAAAGAGGAGTAAAGTCACCATTGGACGTTTTCTGGTAAGGAGCAAGCAAAGGTGATTGCGCATAGGCTGCCAAAATCGGGTTGGTATGCCGGGACATTCCCTGTTCTTGGAAATGACCGTTCATATAAGCCAGACCGATAGTGGCATACACTTCAAAGTTCTTGCTTACGAGGAAGTTACCGTTTAATTGCGTGTGATAACGGTCTTGCTTCGTACTTTTCAGTATCCCCTGTTCGTTGGCGTAACCCAATGACAAGTCGTACTTGGCAATATTGTCACCACCTTCTATACGGAACAAATTGTCTGTGACGAATCCATTCCGGTAGAGTTCATCCTGCCAGTTGGTATTGTTGTTGTAAAGGTAACCGTTTTTGCCTTCTGCATCATTCATGAACGGGAAATTATTGAAAAAGTTCTCCATATTTCCATAGTAATTCATACCCATGTCAGACAGGAACGACTTATAATCGATACCAGACAAAAGCGGTATACGTTTATCATTCCAACTCATTCCGAACTGTCCGTAATAACTGATTTCCGTGTTCATATTGTCTGAAGTAGCACCGTCGGTTTCTATCAGAATAACGCCATTGGCACCCATCGAACCATAGATAGCAGCTTCCGCACCCTTTAAAACAGTGATGTTCTGAATATCATTGATATTATAGGCTTGAAAAATATTTCGACTATATCCGTTGATCATCTGCGAATTGTGCACGTCAGGAATATAAGGAATGCCATTGATAATCACTAGCGGAGCGTTGTTACCGACAAATGAACGCACACCGCGCAGATTCATATAGCTTCCTTCCCCCGGCATACCACTGCCGCGAGTGACCTGTAAACCGGCGATCTGACCGGCTAACGCACGGTCAATATTCATGCTGGCAGGCGTGAAATCCTTTTTAGTGATGTTCTCTGCCGAAGTAGTGACTTCATTCGTTTCAACCCGAAAAGGCAAAACCGTTGTCTCATTATATTTATATTTAGATTCGGGAATCAGGATGATGTTGATATCCTTCCGTCCGTCCAATGCCTGACGAACCGTGTAGTAGCCTACCGCCCAGACAGAAATCCACGCTTTCTTCAGATCCTTACATTCAGTTTGGAATACTCCGTTTTCATCTGTGGTCACATCTTCACTTCCTGTAACGGACACTACCGCTCCCTTCACCGGAGTATTGAGAGAAGATAGGATTTTTCCGCTTACCTTGTCCTGTTTCTGCGCACATACATCGGCTGCAAAAAGGCAAAGCAGAAAAGTGAAAAATAAAATTTGTATCTTTTTCATTTTGTCTTTATTTCATAAGATTAATAACAATCCTCTGTAGGTTTCAAACACCAGTGGAAGAAGATAGCCTTTGTCAAGCTATTACCTGAACCTTCAAAACGTATCGTGATAGGTTTGGCTTCTCCCGTAACGACCAACTCATTGGACATGACTCCACCATCGCGATCATAGTTACTATATTTGCTAACTCCGGCAGCTTTGGCAGCATTAGCATCATATCCTTCCGCATATCCACCGCCATTACGGTCGAAATGGAAATTGGTACCTTTATTTGCACTTTCTGAAGCGGTTCCTACCTCCACGTCATTGACAAATATCTTCACCTGTCCAACTTTACCACTTTTGTCCTGTTCAAATCCGAAATAAATCTTATATGTTCCTTCCGGAATCTTATAAGGTGAAACCTCATGCTCTGTAGTTCCCATTTCTTTATACTTGAATGGTGTAAATTCAAGCGTATAAGTTTTGTTTGCAGGATCTGCCAGATCATACACCAAAGTGTAATAATAGATTCTAGGAAATCCCATTGCAGGCCATCCGTCATGATAACTTTTACCATCGCTATGTCCAATTTCCTTATATGCCAGATTTGTCGTTTTGAAATAAGTTTCTTTTTCTAATGCCGTCATCTTTTCATAGTAATAAAAATGATCTTTCAGACGATAAATCAACACATTGGTAGGAATTTTCATCTTCTTCACATAGTATGCAGTTCCGTTACTCATGTTTACCGGATGGTCAAGATCTACTTCCTGAACGGTGGTACGCCACTGCTTGGAAAACACCGATTTGAGGTCTTCGTTCTCCTCAAAATCCAGTTTAGTGTACTTCTTGTTGAAAAACGCAGCTTGGAATACCCAGTTTCTAATGATACTGTCTTCGCGTTCCAGTCCCCATTCTGTCAGTTTCTGACGTGCGGTAGTCAAAGCATCATTGATTACCTCGTTGGAAGGAATCAGCATGGTTGCAGTCACGTTTTCCGACATAATGTCGAAGCCTTTATTCTCAAAATAAGGGGCTTTTACAGTAAATACGGAGTCGTAAACCGTATTTCCCGTGTTGTCCACTCCAATAATTTCACTGGCGTTCTTGTCGAATGTCAGTTGATTGCGCGACAAGATCATCTGACGGAAAATGGAATAATCGTCTCCCAATGATTCAATAATCTCATACATACTTCGCGGAGATACAATCGCCTGATCCAGTATGTAAAGATAACCATTAGTCAGTTTCACTATTTTAGTTACTGTTGCATTATTGAACTGGATGATGTTCCCGGTTTCTTCTTCCGTTTTCTTGATATTCAAAAATTTGCCACTCCACATCAAAAGACGTTGGCCATCTGTAATTTTAGACGGAGAAATAGATGCATCGGAGATATAAGTTTGAGCGGTATATACATCATCGTTGCTTGCAGCTCTTGTTGGTGCCAGATCTGCTTCCGTAGCTAAGATGGTGTACATCTGTTCCTTTTTCTGCATTTCGTCAATCATACCGGTTTCCTTAAACAACTGATACATATTGGTCAACGAAGATTCTTCTGCCAGATACTCGGTCAGCGGTTTATTGACAATCGTAATTTGGTCATTGTTTACTGCACTCTGCTCTTGAGCGTAATGGTTGTCCCATGTGTCGGAACAACTACTGCCTATCAATGTCAGAAAGGATAGAGCATATAGTATGTATTTTTTCGTTTTCATGGTTCTTTTATTCTTCTATTACAGGTTCAAATAAGATATAATCCAGATAAATACGATATTTAGAGTTGGAACTAGCGCTAGCTCCCGGATCTTTCAATACTATTTTTAAAGTATATGATTGAGTATCTGTAAACTCTATTTCATTATTTATGACGCTTTTATAGAGTCCTAATTTAGGAGCTGAACCTTCTAATTCTGTATAAGGCTTATATTCAGTTTGCTCGTTCAACAAAACTTCTTCTGTTCCGCTTATCAGCTTGAAATCCATTTGTCCGCCATTGCTATTACTTTGTTGCTTAATGAATAGTTGCGATGTAGCATATCCAAACTGCAGAGTCACTTTATATTTACCTTTGATAATGGAAGGAGTTTGCATGGAAACCCATCCAGTGTTACCAATATTCAGCATTAGAAGATCACCATTATTTGCTGTTTTCCAATCATTTTTTGAACTTATCTGGAAATAAGTAACATTATAATAACTGTCATACGCTCCTGCCGGATTTACTAATTCATATTGATAACAGTTTAATTCTGTCACCGAACACTTTTTCTCTTCATCTCCTACTGCCTGAAATTTGATACCTTCTTCTCCATGACCAGCTGCAATCCATTCACCGATGAGGGAGTAATTACACAAGTCGAACAAAACAGTTTCCGGTTCAGCTTCGGCGATGGGCAACCATGTGCTGACTTGATGAATGTATCCGTTCTTTGCCTGCAAGTCACTGTAATCTTCGAGGAACGTGGCACGATGTTCCTCATCTGCATAGTTGAGATAGAAAATATCATTCTTGTTGCTTACCTTGACGATATTTCCGGTACTTGAAGTATCCCAAATTTTAGAAGTTACGTCTGCTGTATCAAAACTCCTCATTTTCTTCAGATCATAGCTTCCCGGCAAAATATGATAGGCAACGTACTGATAAAGAGCATTATCCGGATTAGTATAGTCAGAACCTGCTTCCAATTTCCGTACTAAATCTTGCAAACTACTGATACCGTTTTCACTAAAAACTGCATCCGTTACGGCAAGGAAGGTATAGTTTCGCTTTTGCTGAGTAGTACCTCCCGACTGATTTTCTATGGTGTCGTAGATGGTATTGATTTCCTTTCCCCATCCGGTAGCATCCAATGCACCTTTCAGGATGGTGTAGTCTCCATTTTCAGCGATACGTTGATACACACTCTCGGTCAACGGAGTCAACGTGTTTTCAAGCACATAAACGTAGCCGTTTGATACCAAATTGGCAAACTCTATGACATGGGCTTCCTTATTCAGATAGACTGATTGCAAACCACCGCCGCCATTTTCAGCACTGCCGAAAGACACCGAAAGGAAGTCATCGGAAACCGTTTTTTTACTTAACGTGCCTTCTTGCTCGATAAATTTTTCCTGACTGATTGTATCTTGAACAATATGAAAAGAAACTAGGTTACGAGCATATTCCACTCCCAATTCTTCAATAGAAGTAATCCCCTTCTTCGTATAGAATGCTTTCACCGCCTCGTTCGTGGGGACAAAAAGGGTGAAATATTGAGTCGCTTGATTGACGGCATTGTATAGGTCAGCGTATTTCATAATGGAAATCCATTCTGAAAATTCACCGGAACGGCTGGACAAGTAAGTAGCAGCCGGCTGTATATCATAAACAGAGAACGTGTCTCCTTCATACGGATCATTGCAGGCCGTGCATAAGATAATGAGCAGCATCCAATAAATCCTTCCTATCTTTTTCATTTTATTCATGGTTTGATTATTTATCATAATAAGGGTTCTGTTCCAATAATCGGTTGGTGTTCACATCACTTTCGGGAAGAGGCAGATACCAGGCATCGCTGTTATTCAAAGCGGAATTTAGCCATTTAGGCTCTGCGGTGCTGTTGTTCTGCATCACGAGTTCCTTAAATTCAGCCTTATACTTAAAATTTTGCTGCTTTCCCAGACGAAGCAGATCATACCATCGTTTTCCTTCTGCGGCAAACTCCATGTCCCGTTCGTTCAGCAATAGTTGCAACAAATCCAGTTCACTAATTTCTTCCATAGCCACGGTCAAGGGAACTAAGTTGGAACGTTTGCGAATCTGGTTCATTATCTCTACGGCTTCCGTCCAATTCTCGCTACCGCCTTTCCGAATCAATGCTTCGGCTTTCATCAACATGACATCTGCCATCCGGTAAATGATATAATTGGCATCCATCTGATTTCCACCACGGATAGCTATCAGACTATTTGTACCCATCCCTGAGTATTTCCAAATAATGGCATTATCGGGATAATCGTCATAATAGCTGGGTGTATGAAGATTTTCGCGTGGTGCACATGAACCGAAATAAGTACGGACAGCCTCTTTCAGACTCTCCTCATACAAACGCAATGTCATCGCTTCAGAATACATATAAGTTTTATTGGTACTGGAAGTACTGTATGGCATAATACTAGTCGGACAATTGTTTGTCTGGTAATAAGTAGCGCCATCGAACTGCAATTCAAAAATGGACTCATTGCTATTGCCCGGATAAAAAATTTGGAACCATTGGCTGGGGACAGACATGAAAACCGGACGCCTACCGGAGGTAGCATTAATTAGATAGTCAGCGTAAGTGACGCATTCGTCATAATCTTCCGCCCATAAGCAGGTTTCCGCCATCAACGCATACAAAGCCCATTTGGTGGAACGTCCTTTAGTTGCCCATGAATCTTCAAAAAATTCCTTGGCTGCATTGGTATCCAGAGCTGTACGCATATCGCTCTTTATTTGTTCCAAGATTTCCTGTTCAGATGATTTGGCCACATTGGTCGGCATCTCATCATCCACGTAAGGTTCGGTGATCAAAGGTACTTCTCCATAATTACGTACCAGATACAGATACATCAATCCACGAATAAAATAGGCTTCCGTACAGTGTGAATTCATCTGGGATTCATGGTAACTTTCGTCTTTCTCCATCACACCCGGCGCATATTTCAATACAGCATTCGCCATGCCAATGGCTTGGTAGAATGTACCCCATGCCACTCTTGAATTGTTAGGAAGTACTTGAAAATTCTGGACTCTACCATTCTCGGTAGCTCTGGAAGGAACAATTACCGATCCGCCCCGCAACTCTCCCCAGTCAATCATATATGGAATACAATTGCGCAT
The DNA here is from genome assembly GCF_040913205.1 of Bacteroides sp. MSSM.1001136sp1_RTP21357st2_D2_RTP21359_211015. Classification (NCBI taxonomy): domain Bacteria; kingdom Pseudomonadati; phylum Bacteroidota; class Bacteroidia; order Bacteroidales; family Bacteroidaceae; genus Bacteroides; species Bacteroides sp. MSSM.1001136sp1_RTP21357st2_D2_RTP21359_211015. The sequence goes on from NZ_JBDFVF010000006.1 coordinate 102,804, forward strand.
ACAACTGTATCCTTGCGCAAGGATGGATTCCACGTCTTCAGCAGATTGCCAGTACATATCCGTGCTCTGCTTGTCTTTAGGCAGTACATCAAGCCAGTCACTGCAACCGCTCGTCAACAAGCCTCCTGTCAGTAATAGTATAACAAATATTTTTTTCATGTTCGTAGCGTTTTTAAAAACTTAGATTAAAACCACAAGTGAGCTGGATGGAGGTCGGCGTTACCGCTTCATCCTTTGCCAATGTTCTTTCCGTCTTCACTTCCGGATCCTGTCCTGTATATTTAGTAAAAGTGAAGAGGTTACGGCCGGTCACATAGAAATCAATATTATTGACTCCCCAAGCTCTGCATACTTTTTTAGGCAGACGGTAACTCAATGATAAAGTTTGCAAACGAAGATAAGAAGCATCTTCCACAAAACGGTCGGAACCTAAAGTGTTGTAACCTTCCCCATAAAGCGCGCGCGGGATTTCGGTCATATCACCTTCGTTGCGCCAACGTCTGAGCACAGCGGTACTTTGGTTGTTGATTCCGTACATAGATTCGTTGTTCAAACGAGTCATGTTAATGACTTTCTGTCCGTAACGGCCATAGAAGTTGGCAACCAGTTTGAATTGCTTGTAAGTAATGTTAAAACCGCATCCTCCGGTAAATCTCGGCTGTGAGTTGCCCAAATAGACAATATCATACTGATTGATGACACCATCATGGTTGATGTCTTCATATATGGCATCACCCGGAGCTACAGTATAATGACCGTTCATCATTACAATAGGATTACCTTTAACGTCTTTCATAATGTTGCCCTCTGCATCACGTGCATGAGTTGCTTCCGCATTCTGGTAAACACCTTTGTAGCGATAACCGTAAAAAGAGCCTAAAGGACGATCGACTTCATAACGAAAAGCATAGTTCCCGTTACCGAATGTGTAGTTTTCTTCCGTATAGTTTACCGGAATTTCTGTAATCTTATTGGTATTTTGGTTGATGTTGAAATTGAATCCCAACTGAAAGTCCTTACGTTTAAGAGCGATTATGTTTGCACGGAACTCCCAACCTTTATTAGTCATCTTTCCTGAGTTATAGTAAGCCATCCTATATCCACTACCGTAACCAATGCTGGTAGGCGTGCTCATTTTTGGTTGCAACATATCTCTTGTATACTTCTGATACACATCCACTGTTAGACTTACTCTGTTCTTGAAAAGAGAAATATCCACTCCTGTATTATATTCGGTAGTCGTTTCCCATTTCAACCTGTTGAGCTGCATGCTACTGGGTTTGATGGAGTTCATATTCATATAGTTGTCACCGGATGCATAAGAACCCAGATAGATGGAAGTACCTTCGGCGCCATTACCTTTTTCACCGACACTGAAACGGAGTTTGAATTCATCCAACCACTCGTCTGTGTTATTCATGAACGGTTCGTCAGCCAAATGCCAAGCAAAACCTGCCGCAGGGAAAATCCCCAAACGTTCGGACTTACCCATTGCCGAGTTACTCTCTACTCCAATGGTTCCGTTGAATACATAACGGTTGAGCAGCGTATAGTTAACAACGCCAATGCCATTGATATTACGCACCTTAGAATCACCGGAACTTACTTTTTGCACCGTGCTTCCGATAGTAGGGTCGGACAGGCTGGAAGATGCATTACCGGAAGTTTGACTGCCATAACTGGAGTTAGTCGTTTCATTCGTACGGAACAACAAGTTGGCAACCAATGAATGTTTGTCTTTCCAACTGTTGCGATACATCAACTGGTTTTCCGTAGCAATGGTCAGCTGGTCGGAAGAGGTATCTGTACTACGGTTGGCAAAACTGTCTGTCCAAGGAAGGCCGGTAGCAACCTGAGGCAAGAACATACGGCCTTTGGTATTACGGATATTCAAGTTCGCATAGGCTTTATAAGTCAACCCTTTCAATATCTGATATTCGATACGGAAAGTCATCTTGCTCTCCCGTTGGATCGTTTTCTTGACGCTCTCGTTTGCCATCGCTACCGGATTGTAATATTTGCTACCATTACCGTCCTCCTTGAATGCCGGATCCAAGTTGCTATATTCACTGTGATTGAAATACTGTGAAGTAAGTTCTCCGGTCGTGTCGTCAACGTAATAAGGCGATTTGTTTGGAGCTTTGCGGAAAGCTTCCGAGCGCACGTTGTAATAGTTTTCATCTCTTTTTGATTGAGAGTAGTTGAACTGTGCCCCGAAATTCAATCTTCTTGAGAACTTATAGTTGATACTCAAAGAAGAATTCAAACGGCTGAATCCGGTTCCGATCGTCGTACCGCCTTCATTGAGGTAGCCTAGAGAAAAACGATAAGTGGCTTTTTCACCACCCCCGCTCATGGAGAAGTTATTATCCCATGTCTGTGTATTCTTGCGTACCGCAGCCAACCAATCGGTATCTTGGTTGTATTCGTCAAAATAAGTCCAGTCCGGTTGATAACCGATCTCCGGAGAGTTATAAAGCATATTCAGATAATTTAGCGAATTACTAAGACCTATATAGTTGGCACTGTTCCACAGAGCTTCGGAAATCATGGCTGAATATTGGTTACCGTCCAGCATCGGAATGCTCTTCGGTTCAAACTTGGCAGAGAATTTGGAAGAGAACGTGAAACGGGTCTTTCCTGTTACTCCTTGCTTGGTTTTGATCATCAATACACCGTTACCGCCTTTAGTACCCCAGATGGCAGTAGCAGCAGCATCTTTCAAAACTTCAATGGATTCGATGTCCTGTGGAGATATGTTAAGTAATGCTCCCAAATCATCATTACTGATCGTAGAGAAGTCGGTATCGTCACTAATATTAGCCGGATAGGGCACACCATCGATTACAATCAACGGGTCGGCATTGGCATTCAGCGTACTTGCACCACGAATCTGAATATTAGCACGTGCACCCGGGTCGCCACCGCCCAACACAACATCCACACCACCCAACTGCCCTTGCAAGGCATCTTCGATGGTCGTAATCGGAGCTATGTCTACCAAGTCGCTCATCTGTACTTTCTGGGTAGCGGAAGTCTGTTCTCTGGCGGTAATACCCAATTCATTGCGTTCGATACGTTTTCCTTCAATGACTACTTGGTCAATAGTTCTCGTATCCTCCTGCAAGGTGACGTTCAACTTTTCTTGTCCCGTATACTTGATTCTCTTCGTTTTCATTCCAATATAAGAGAATACGATTGTCAGGTTTTTCTCCCCGGCAGGAATCTTCAGATTATAGATACCATCTACATTGGAAACGGTTCCACCCAAAGAACGGTTCTGGGAGTTCATGACGTTTATGTTGACTCCCATCAAAGGATCCGCTGTCGATCCGAACATTTCCGATACTTTACCGGACAAGACTTTGACTTGCCCGAAAGCCTCTCCGGTAGTGACAACGAATACTAATGCTACTAGTATGTATTTTAATAATTTCATAACTTATGTTTTTCATTTTAAAAAGACGCCATCAATCAAGTGAAAACAACCGTCTCCAAAAGCAAACGGGAAATTGGAATAAGTTGAAACCACTTGGCACTTGCCGTGTCCCTGCAATTCGAGGTTCAGAGTGCTTCCATTATCCGTATAAATGAGGTTGGGAGCTACGCTACTTTCAGTCTTGTATGTTCCGCTTTTGAAACTGGAACCGGGATAAGGATAGGCCGCGATGGTGTTTTTGGCACCGGTGATAAAATAGGAATTCAAATAATCCTTCAACGTCGCTGTGTCGAACTCTCCGGTCAGCTTGCCGTCTTCATCGAAAGAGGCATTGGTAGCGCCCGGAATCTTTCCTTCTGACAATGCTGTCTGTATGGCTTCATTCGTCGGAATAAATGCGACAAAGCGTCCTTTGCCAAAGATATTCATCATAGTCTCACCGACAGTAATACCCGCCTCCTTGAGCAATTGGGCAAAGTTGTAATAAACATAGCGCTTGTCGGCACAAATAGCGATGGAACGAGACAAGTCACCATTTTCCGCGCTAAAGAGCTGTTCATTGTCAAACCAATAAGAAGTACCGTTAGAGCCTTCACCAACTTTCGTGAACGAAGAGAATACCGTTCCTTGGAATTCTGGATTCAGTTGCATATTGAAACGGGCGTTACTAGTGATTTTCCCGTCTTTGACAAACCAGAAGTTCCAACTTGTCTGGGTAGTAATGACCCTTATCCCATTGTCCGGCAAAGAAGCCGATTGCGTTTCCGGGATATTCGCCGAATGAATATTCACAATACCTTGTTTGGAAGAATTGCTCAATTCCACCCATCCATCTTCCGTGTTCTGTTCCAACGTTGATGTGCTATAAGAGGTTCTAATCTCTGAACCTTCAAATTGCGCTGCTTTCGGAATCAACATAATGTATTTTGCATTGTTTGAAACGAAAGATGGTTGAAGAGAGGTTCCGTTCATTGCATAAAGGAACGAACGTGCTTCTTTATTTTGGAACATGGTGCCAAGTACGGAAGCAAAAGTAGTCGGTGTGCTGATTTTGTTCATACCATATAATACTCCGTTGACACACATAATTTTATCGTTCAGCGTATTCGGATTGACATTGATTTCGGAACCTTCCACAGACACGATTTTATCCTCACTTTTCGTACTACTGATACTCTTTTCTATGTCACCGGGAAATACTGCTAATCCGGCATCAATGAACTGACGCAGGAATGAATTCATAGCCAGTTTATCAACTTCGCCCAAGGAAGTATATCCTCCTTTTGCCCAGAATTCCTCAAAGAAGCTGTCGATTGCAGTATTGGACGGCGCAAAGATGGTATAACCCATAGCTGTCAAAGAGGTGAAAGCGAGTGAGGAGCTAACCGGCCATTCGCAAGCAATGTTAGGCAGACCATTGTGTTGATATTGGTATAAAGTGTCCACACCGTATGCTGCAGCATATGATTTGGTCAGGTTGTCATCGGCAACATATTCTCCAAAAGACTCGTATAGATTGAAAAATGTAGAATATTCGTCCCGTTTTTTCATCTCGGTATAGATAGTTTCCAAAGGTTCAAGCACACGGTCAATGGCATGAATGTAACCGTTGTTGGCTATAATGCCATACTCTTTGACAGATGCATTGGAAACATTGAATCCATTGTCTCCTGTCCAAGTGGAATTGGGGTAGAAAGCTTCGTAATTGCTTTTGGCATCCAGCTTTCTTGACTGAAAAAAGCGGTAAGAAAATACCGGAAGATAACGTTCAAGATGATACACCATAACGGAAGAACCATCGGATCTGTTTTCTAATTCCGGAGTGTCCGAACTTCTGGTGCGGTGCTTGTAGAATAATCCAGCATCAACATTTTTTTCTTCTTCCGTTTCTGTACTTCCCACAGGACGGAAATTAACTAGATTCTCTTTGGTGTAAGAGTAATAAAGTACATGATAACCAATGAGCTTTTTGACTTCGTTAATGGGCACGACTTCAATATTGGCATATCCTTTTTCGTTCAGATAAGCCTGAAAGGCTGTGTCATCAGGAGCCATGATAGTCAGAATACTTTTGCCTTCCAGCATTTGTTTGTAACCGGAAATCTCCAGTCCCCGTAGGAAGATAGAATAGTTACCGTGTTCACCGGAACTTAACACCTCCCATGCGTTGTCTGCCACCCAATCGGGCACTTCATAGTGCTCGTCCATCTTATCCTCACACGAAAGCAAGATCAATGGAAGGCATAGCAGCCACAACATCTTTTGTAAAAATGTAGCGTTTTTCATTGTTTGATAAATTATTAGATAAGTTACTATTCTCCGTATGCTTCTTGCCATGCTTTCTCATATTCATTTGGGAATTCAAGCGAAAGAGCATAGTTTTCAATATTAGTATATCCGTTTGCTGCAGTTCTTACAGCATCATTCGGATCATTTTTATTTAAGCCCCATTTATCTTCAAAATCATCGGGCATACCGTCACTGTCCGTATCTACTCTAGGAGTGCCAATATTGATGCTTTGCCAAGTCTTGGCAAGAGGGTATTGGCGTTCTAGGTTTTGGTTACGGAAAATCGTTCCTTTAATCCCTAATGTGGTTAGTTCATCAATCATGAATTGATCTACCAAATCACGATTGGGTAAAACCGGACCAACATTTTTAACAACCCAGTGATAGGCTTCTGTAGCACTAACTTTTATGGTGATTTCCGGATGCTGGCTGTCTGGTTTACTCAAAAAGACAGGAGTGGCACTGCAATAAGTTTGCCAATTGCCTTGCGTGATTTCAAATCCATTTAATGTGCCATCTTTATTATCATCGTAATAGTTGCCTACACAATAGGTATCGAAATCGCCATCACCGGTACCACCAATGAAAGGTTTAGTCGGATTTACTTGTTGATAAGTATCTGCCAAATAATTGTTATTGTCACTACTTATTCCATTATAATGATATTTCGTTTCATCATCGAACATACTCTTATCTGTAGTTGCTATAGGATATGACGTATTCACCCATGTATAAGCTGGTCCTTTGATAAAATAATTATTTTCAATGACTGTGTTGGAGTGCCCAGAAGATTCGCCACCCATATTATAAGCTGCTCCATTTCCCCAATTGTAGAGAACATTATTAACAAATTGATTCAGTCCTTTTACTTTAAAATTACGAGTCTTATTATCAATAAATAGATTTCGGTAAACAGTAATTCCTTCTTCGTCACTCGTTTGAACTAATCCTCCACAAGAGTGATTCTGACATCCTTGCCCTAGTATTGAATTTTGTAATGTAATGTTATAAAGTCCCTCTGGCTGTTTGTCATTGTTAAGTGAAAAACATTCATCTGTCCCCCATGTAAAAGAACAATGGTCATAAATTTGGTCGTGACCGTAAGCCGCTCCTCCCGCATCTATATTGTCACTGCCACTAACCTGCCGACCGGCACGCATACGCATATAGCGTACAATCAGGTTATCTGCATTGGTAGAAGAAGTCCTACCATTATAAAGTTCAATACCATCACCTGGAGCTGTTTGGAACAGAACCGTTTGGTTGTCCTTAAATACGAGCACTTCTTTGTTTAAATCAATCACACCCGATACGTTAAATACTATAATTCTGTTTGACTGGCTGACGGCATCTCTTAGTGACCCTGTACCGCTATTATTCAGATTGGTTACAACATAAACAGATTTAGTGTTACTTCCACGGGCACCATCAGCGTTTCTTCCATATCCCACTGCACCAGGAAATGCTGGTGCATTATTACTGGTAAAGGAAGGAAATGCCGGACCTGTAATGCCTTCATTATTACCTTCTTCATCATCCTCCACAAAAGTAATAGGGGGATTAATAGCAGGGTCTACATCTTCTTCATCTACCGGTTCTTTATCAACACAAGCCGCTAGCGATGAAAGCGAAAATAAGAAGAAATAGAAAATGCTTGTAAAGCATTTCATGGCAATAGATATGCCTTTCCTCTGAAAAGATACAGTGTTTTTCATTCTTATAAAATTATAATTAAAAATACTTATTTGATTAATAAATAAAATCAAATTTAAAAAGTGTACATCCTTTAAGGAGTGCCCTTAATAATATTCTTAGGAATAGAAATATCCACAAATACCCTTACAAAAGTGTTGCAATATATAGCAAATATTTTCATCCCAGAATCTTGTTATTTATTCAACTCAATACATCCCATAATGAAAGGTCCTGTTGCTTTAGCATCATTATCTCTCATCTTCTCTCCTATATAATACTCGAAACTGCCGTCACGGTAAGGCTTACCACCTAACCCACCCACTTGGCAACATCTTGTCAATGTCAATGTTCCGTCCGGATTTGAGATTAGCAGTTTATTGCACAGACCTTTAAAGGCTTTTTCTGCAATGGCACGATATCTACTATCAATATATCCTTTATTTACAGCTTTCATATAGGCATACATACATTGTGTCGTAACAGAAGCTTCCGGAAAATTACCGGTACGTGAAGGTTGGTCAATTACCTGATACCACAAGCCATTTTTATCTTGGTATTTTGAAAGGGTTTCTGCTAATTCTTTCGTCCATTTAATCATATCAGCATAACCTGAATGATCTTGGGGAATATATTCCAAAGCATCTACCATAGCCATAAACCACCAACCTATACTACGTCCCCAGAAATTAGGAGAATGACCAGTCTCCGGATCAGCCCATCGCTGGCTCCGGTCTTCATTCCATGCATGATAGTAAAGTCCGGTCTTGGCGTCATAAGTATGTTGATGGCATAGAGTGAATTGTTTAACAGCCTCATCAATCCATTCCGGACAATTAAATTCAGCTCCATATCGAGCCATAAAAGGAGAAGCCATATACAATCCATCCAACCACATCTGATTAGGGTATATTTTCTTATGCCAGAAACCTCCATCTGTTGTACGAGGTTGCTTTTTTAGCTGATCTATCAAATTCTCGATAGCCAATTTATATTTCTCCTTTTTGGTTTCCTTGTACAAATCAAACAGAACTTTTCCGGAATTTATATAATCCAGATTATAGGTTTCTTTCTTATATAAATGAATCTCTCCTTTGTCGTCTACCAAAGAATCAGCCCATGCCTCTACATAATCAAAGTACCTACGGTCTCCTGTTTTCTTCCAAACTTGTAACATCGCACAACAACCTACTCCTTGCGCATAACCAAAATACAGGCGTTTTCCATGATCCAGTTGCCACGCTTCCGGGAAACGACGAATTTCCGAATCGGCAAACAGACGATAATAAGTGTCGGGAGCAAAAGTATCCGTACGGAAAGGAACTGCCGGAAGTCCGGCTTTATTAAACAGATTCACTCTAAAGAAAGTCCCATAACCGTAGCGTACAGCTACAGGTGCAGAGACATAAGTTGAAGAAAGTGTTATCGAACTTCCATCAATCACAGCATCAGCCGGATAAAACCGCGCATCATTGCCGGCAATAAAAAATCCTTTTACCGGTTCATTGCCGGGTGTCTGCAGGCCACCTTCCGCAAATTGAAAATCTAATGTAATTTCTCTCCCATTCACTTTCATTGATTTGTAGAGAGGTCCTGAATAAACAATCTTTTTACCATATTGCTTTGCTAATGCCCAAGCTGCCAGCCGTTCGCCCGGTGCAACTTTATTTCGTGGATGTATGTCGGTAGAATCGGCTGCATCCGTCACTACTGCCATACCAATGTTTTCAAGTCCACTTAACCATGTTTTTAATTGTGCTTCACGAATACCTGCCGGTTGTTTGTAATGTGGTGCAATCTGTACAAAATAGAAAGGCATATCCGGCTGATTCCATTCTTTCCGCCAACTATTTATCAAGTTAGTAAATACTTCCTGATATTTCTCATAGCGAACAGAGTTGGATTCTCCCTGATACCAGATATTTCCTTTCACTGTATACCCTACTATAGGAGCAATCATACCATTCCACAAAGTAGCCGGAACCTTACACTTATCTTTTTCCCTACTCACCTTTTCCTTCGAATATTGTTTTAAGACATCAGCATACAGCGGATTGTTTTCCATCACTTTCATACTTGTCCAGGATTCAGCATGTGTTCCTCCCCAAGTAGACTGAATCAATCCAACCGGTGTACTCAATTCTTTATACAATTTACGTCCAAAGACAAATCCTACAGCAGAAAAGTCCTTCAGATTCTCCGGATTACAAACCACCCACTTTCCAACGCAATCTTCTTTTTCACCATCAGGTGCCAGTTGATGCTCTACATGAAACAGGCGGATTTCCGGAAAATCAGCATCTTTCATTTCTTCCGCTTCATTCAACATTCCTGTTTTCCATTTCACTTGCGGATTACGGGCTACGGGAAATTCCATATTTGACTGTCCCGTACAAAGCCAAACTTCACCTATTAATATATTATTGATCCGGATCTTATTATCACCTTTCAACATTACAGATTGTCCGGAAGTAGCAGCCGGTGTTTGTATCATCAGTTCCCAATGACCGTTTGCTAAAGCAGTCACCTTGTATTTCTTATGATCCCATGAAGTCTTTACCAAAATCTTTTCTCCGGGACGTGCTTTTCCCCAAAAACGTACTTTCGCATTTTGCTGAAGTACCATATTATCTGATAATATAGAAGGAAGTTGTATATCTGCATGAATACCTATTGGAAAGAAACAGACCAATAACCACAGACAAAAAATAATTCTACAGAATTTCATTGTATTTTATAGTTTTAGATTCAATATTTTACTGAATAAGCACATGTCAAAGATACCGCATTACATGGTAGAGTTAAAGAAAAGGAATATGGAGAATTCGACTTTCTTATGTAAATTCATGTGCGTACAGCCCATCACACGCCTATTTTGTACGATTTTACAGGCTATGTACGATTTTCCAGTCTTTCTACCATTCTTTTTTAATTCACTTTATTTATCTCAACCTTTCTCATAACCAATGCATCAATAATATTTTCATCTATCTTCACATCTTTTTTAGCCGTAATAGTCAAATTGTCAAAACAGAAATTGGATAATTTATATTGTTTTGATTTCTCTACAGCAAAAAAGGAATCACAATCCAGATGAATATTACGCATTGTAATATAGCTGGAATACGAGACTAGCATATCCTTGCGATCTTTCAAATCATAAAACTGTGTCCAAGGAGCAATAAAGATACAATTGCGGACATTTCCTTTTATGTCTTCAACGAGGATGTACTTATATTGTTGGGGAGTATCCGGACGCATTTTCAACCACAACAGGCGTTTAGCCTGATCCAGATTACAGCGTCGAAGAATTATATTATGATTATATATCGATTCGCTACCGCAAGTCAGCACTCCGTGACAGAATCCGAAAGTACAGTCTTCAATGATAATATCACAATTGCCACCATTATCGGGATCTTGATCAGCCCATGGTCCTTTGCCACCTTTTAATGCAATTGCGTCATCATTAACCGACATATAGCATCCCTTGACAAGTACATTTTTACACGCATCAATATCGATTGCATCCGTACTTGGAGCCTTTATGGGAAAAGAAGGTGAAAAGATATGCAAATTCAAAAGTTTTACGCTATCACACTTATAAATGTGAGTTGTCCAAAACGGAGAATTAACAAGTCGCACATCTGAAACTTGTACATTATTGCTATGAGATATATGAAGTAGACGAGGACGCAATTCATCCATATTAGTACATTTAGGAATAACACGCCTCCGCAACCAGAATGACTTCCAATATCGTTCACCGTTTCCATCAACTTTTCCTTTTCCGGAAAGGGTGAAACCATCTACCTTATCAACATTAATCAAAGCTGAAAAGTACTTTAGGTTCTGTCCCTCCATCCGTGTTTCTATTACAGGAAAGTTGCTAATATCGTCACTACCTTTTAATATAGCTTTCTCTTCCAAATGCAAGTGTGTTCCCGGCTTAAAGAACAGCGCACCACTAAGATAAGTACCTTCAGGTATAACAATGACTCCGCCTCCATTATCAGACGCCAAATCTATAACAGCCTGAATTTGCTCTGTCTGTAACAGTGTACTATCATTCACTACTCCATAGTCGGTAATCAAGAAATTCTTTCCTAATCCATTTATATCAGTTTTTTCATTTTTGTAAAACCAATCCGGTATAATTTTACCATCGGGAAATTTTTCCTGACTAAACAGTTGCAGACTGCAACATGTCGCTACTATTAAAAATGCTGACTTTATCATTTTCTACTGCTTATTACTTTTTCCGCAAAAGTACCGCATCTTCCCATTCACCCCAAGCCTAAGGATATGGAGATATTGATTTTCTTATGGAGTTCTATGCAAAGGATTCAAATACTACTTATCCATATACAATATTCCATATCCGGATACACTTTTATATATACATAGAACCAGAATAAAAACGTTATGTCCGAAATAAAAAAGCACATCTTCTTTATAAAAGAATAGAATTTCGTGATAGTAACGTCCATTTCATTTACTTTCTATAGTAAACTCATGATAAAACATATTTTATCATATATCAAAGAAGAAAAAAATTAACTCTTCTTTCATAATCCTCTTCAACGTTCTTAATAAATTATTGAGGAGTTTATTATAAACGGTACCCAAGTTTATTATAAATGATAAATTCCGACTTTAAAGATATAGCGGTCTTTTTTTGCAACAAAAAAGGCTGCAAACCCCATAAAGATTCGCAGCCTCTGGCTCATACAGAAACTCTCACAGTTTAACTACTGCAAGAGTTCCCTAATATATTGTCATCATATTGTACTATTTTCTTTTTCATTCTTTTTAATGATACCTTTTACTCATTGATATTCACACCTACAAATATACAACATAAAAAAGGGTTTGTCAAGAGCAACCTGTCCATAAGAAGAATTATATCATAAGATTCGATCATTTACTTTAAAAAGTCATTAACCAAGCCTTCAGCTCTATCAACATTTCATTGCGGAATTTAAAACTATCTTTCATTCCCCATCCATGCCCACCACTGGGATAAATATACATGGCAGCCGGTATCTCCTTTTCTTTCAAAGCAGAATAGTAACGAATAGAATTCATAGGTACCACGCCCCTGTCATCATCGGATAAAGCTATAAACGCTCTTGGTGTAAGCGAATCCACCTGATACTCATTACTAAATTCCTTTTTCAATTCCTCCGTTGCTTTTTCACCTAGAAACTGTCTGCACGATCCACCATGCCCGTATTTAGGTTCCATCGAAATTACCGGATAAAAAAGAATCTGAAAAGCAGGACGAAGTTCTTCGGAAGCATGCGTAGCCACTGTAGAGGCCAAATGACCACCTGCCGAAAATCCCATGATACCAATGCAATCAGGATTAATATTCCATTCAGAAGCATGTTCTTTCGCATAACGAATAGCTTCGTATGCATCCGACATGGGAACCTCCCGATTACCATTAGGCATACGGTACTTTAAGACAATAGCTGCTATTCCCTGTTCATTGAAAAACGGTGCCCAGTCATACCCCTCGTGAGCCATTGCCAAATGCCCGTATCCACCTCCCGGACATATAATAACAGCTCTCGCCGGCTGTTGAGAAGCTTTCGGCAAATATACCCGGATACTAGGTTTGAAATTATTCTTTTTATCATCATATCCCTGGGCTTCCATCCCATTCGTATTGGGTAAGCCGTTTTGCCACAAATCTATATCAATAGGCGAATCCTGTTTTTTCATAACTTTGTCTTGTGCATTCATAGAAGTACAAACAGTTGTAAAGCAACCGCTTAAAAGTAATATTTTACAAAAAGAAATTAGTCTCATACTATGCTGTTTTAGTTAATCTTATTCTTATGAATCCTGCGGAGAATCATTATCATTACTCACACCACGCTGATAGACGGACGGTGCTACTCCGAATTGAGCTTTGAAGCATTTACTGAAATAGAAAGGATCGCTGATACCCACCTTATAGGAGACTTCTGCAACCGTCAGATTATCTTCCGACAGTAACAACTCGGCTGCTTTCTTCATGCGCACAACACGTAAATATTCATTAGGCGAATATCCCGTTACTCCACGCAGTTTCCGATAAAATACGGTTCGTCCCAACTTCATCATCTGCGCAAACTCATCAATAGAGAATTCAGGCCGGGCGAGGTTCTGTTCAAGGATGGCAGCCAACCGATCTGCAAATTCTTTATCTCGGTCAGTAGTACACATGGCCGGTCGCACAATACCCGGTTCGTTGGAGAACTTCTCACGCAATTTATCACGCTGTTCGATCAAACGGAATACACGTGCCAACAGCAGTTTAACGCTGAATGGTTTGGCGATGTATGCATCCGCACCTGCCTCAATTCCTTCCAGATGCTTTTCCGGTGAGTTCAACGCGGTCAGAAGGATAATGGGAATATGACTCGTATCAAAATCTGTTTTTAGTTTCTTGGTTACTTCAAATCCGGTCATACCCGGCATCAGAACATCACAGATAATCAGGTCGGCATCATACGTACGGGCCTTTTCAAATCCGGACGTGCCGTCGGCAGCCACTTCCACTTCAAAGTATGCACCGATTTCTTCCCGTAGAAACTCACGGATGTCATTATCATCTTCAATAATCAGCACTTTCCGTTTATTCAAAGGAGCAGCCATCTTTTCCGGGTCAGGAAGCTCTTCCGAAAGCTGTAACAAATGATGTGCGTGACCATCCGCCTCTTTCAGCAATACGTTGCCCGGAACAAGGAAGTCTTTCTCCGAATACACCGTCTTATCTGTCGGAATACATACGGTAAATACAGAACCGCCACCTTCATTGTCTTTATATTCAATCGTGCCTTTATGTACCTGCACCAGTTCATGACTCAAATGTAGACCGACCCCAATACTGTCACCGGAGAAATTACTCTGCATAAACCGCTTGAACAATTCGTTCTGCTTTTCTTTAGGAATCCCCACTCCCGTATCCGAAACCTGAATCTGCAATGTTTGTTTCCCTTCGTCCACATTCACCGAAAGAATAATCGTTCCGTTGGAAGGAGTATATTTAAATGCATTTGAAAGCAGATTATAAGTCACCTTATCCAAATTTCCTTTATCAATAAACATTTTATAGGACGGCACCGAAGGCAGGAAACGGAAATTCATATTCTTTTGTTCCGCTACATCTCCGAAGCTCAAAAATATTTCATAAAGGAAAGAGATGACATCCGTTTCCTCTAAAGAGAGTGCCAGCTTATTATTCTGCATCTTTCTAAATTCCAGCAACTGATTGATAAGCCTCAACATACGCTGCGTGCTCTTATCCATTGTTTTCAGCGGATATATCAATTCACGCGGGATATCAGTCACACGTTGAATCTTCTCCAATGCTCCCTGAATCAAGGTAAGCGGAGTACGGAATTCATGAGAGATATTGGTAAAAAACACCAGTTTATATTCTGTCAACTGCTTTTCTACATTGATGCGGTTACGCAAGCCGTTAAAGTTACGAACGATACGGAAAGCAAAGTACAAGGCTATGATTAATAACAGCACATAACCCAGCATTGCCCAAGTCGTTTTCCAGAATGGAGGGACAATTACAATTTTCAGTGTAGTCTCGCTATCATTCCAAACACCTGATCCATTGCTCGACTTGACGTGAAGTATATAAGTTCCCGGATTAAGATACTTAAACGAAGCAAAATTCAGAGGAGAAGGAGCACTCCATCCCTGATCGTAATTTTCCAGCCAATACATATATTTGGTATGACCGCTATCCGAATAATCAAAAGTAGAGAAATCTATCAAGAATGAGTTCTGAAAAAACTTCAGGGTTATTTCGTCCGAATAAGCCAACGATTGCTTTAACGGAGAGTCCTCCATCTGCGGATTCATCTGGGTTCCATTGACATATAAATCCGTGAAAACAACCGGGGAGAAAGTTTCGTTATCCTGTATCTTTTCAGGATCGATCACTATTAATCCGTAGTTTGTGCCAAAAAGCAGTTTTCCATCTTCGCGCATACAAGCACTATTCTCACTATACACATTTCCCAATGTATAGGAAGAAAAGAAATAGTTTTCAAAAGAATGGGTAGTCGGATTAAATTTGGAAATACCATATTCGGTGGCAACCCAGAGATTCCCCTTTTTATCTCCCAGAATAGACTGGATTACATCGTTAACCAATCCTTCGGAAGTTCCGTAATGTTCATATTTCAAAGAGCAATAGTTATCCTGCGGCTCACAAAGATTCAGTCCCGAACCGGACGTACCAATCCACATCCGCCCTTCCGTATCCCGATAGATACACTTGATTTCATTACTGCAAAACTTTCCGTTTGTATAACTGAAAAGATGATAATTATCAGCATCTGCAATCAATGAATCCGGATGAAAAATACAAATACCCTCACTGGTTCCTACCCACACCATCCCATTTGCGTCTTCTTCTATCACACGCACCATTCTCATCCCGAATGTTTGCTGGAAGAAATGACGGAATTTATATTTACCGTCGGGAGTAGGTTCAGCCAGTTCCAGCCCACCGCCAAATGTTCCTATCCACATGCGGTCTTTACGGTCGCGATAAATGGCAAAAACGTTATTATCGGATAAGGCTGTCAAATCAGAAGGATTATTATAATACCAGGTGTCCCCCACTTTGAGACCATTTCCACGAGTTCCCATCCACATTCGTCCCTGTTTGTCTTCGGTGAGAGCATAGATATTAGAATGGAAATATTGATTGGTCATTTTTGAATGAAGGCTCGAATCAAAGGTGTATAATCCCCCCTTACGCGTACCTACACAGATATCCCCATTAGACATTCTGGTAAGCATACGGATGGTGTTCGACCGGTCGAACAAATCACGGGATTCGGGATAGATACGGGAAGTTCCTTCATTCAATACGGAAATACGGGACAAGCCTGAATATTCCGAAGCTACCCAGATGCCACCGGCACGATCTTCCATCACATATTGCAGGAAATCCGAACTGATATGACTCTGGTCATTAATGTTCGCCACAAAATGCTCCAGTTTATCTTCGGCGGTATTATAAGCGAAAAGCCCATTTCCATAGGTCGAAATCCAAATAATTCCCCGGGAATCATGGACGATATGATAACGTTCAAAGTCGATATAACTTATCTTATCCTGGGGAATCAACTGGAAATCCTTACTCTCTCCGGTTTCGGCAAGCACGTATGTAAGCCGTCCCGTATGATTGTATATCCAATAATCTCCACGATTATCACGTATCAATTCTCCCTTTTTAATATTCAAACGAGGATCTGCGGCCATCTCTCCGGTAGCAAACTTATAAGTATATACTCCGGTAGTAGTCAGGATCACCCACTTATCTTTCAACAGGAAATTTCCGGTTGGCGATGTCGCCCCTGCCACAGTGGCAAGAGAAGCCAACTTTTGCATCTTTTGAGTAGCCTCCTGATAATAATAGATATCTCCATCTGCTGTAAGGAAATACATATCGTCCTTATAGGACAGCGAAGAAGTGAAGTGGATTAATCGGTCTTCTATCCGATATTGTCCGTTGGAGACAGAAACCAGTCCGCATTGAGTGCCGATCCAGATACGGCCACTGGCATCCTCATTCACAAATTTCACCCGGTTATCCGGCAGGTTTCCACGTTCGGTCCTGAATACGGTAGATGTCATCTCACCATTTTTCTGATGTACCATCTTCCGGCAGCCATTTCCCGAATGGGAAAGCCAGACATCTCCGTTAGCAGCGACAAAAACCGTTGAATAATTCTGCCTTAACTCGCCACAACCGGTATAGTCCACAAAACGGGCACGTTGCAAATCATAGCAACTATATAATTCAGGTGTAGTAGAAATCCACAAAAAACCATCTTTATCTTCTGTCAGATCGTAAATACGGTTGTCTGCCAAAGATACCTCATCACCGATTTCCGGACGGAAAGTGAGAAAAGAGTTGCCATCATAACGACTTAACCCGTTCAAGGTAGCCAGCCACAAAAAACCTTTACTATCCTGATAAATATATCGAATAGAGTTATTGGGAAGGCCGTCACTCGTTCTCATTTGTGTAGAACGAAGCTCAATTGCACTATAAGCATTCAACACAAAACTAACAAGAAAGGTAAAGATCAAAAGGTGTCTTTGCATCATATAGATTCCAAGATTAATAATAAATGTTGGACAAAAATAGTCAAGATAGTTGAGATAATGAAAGAAACGGCTCACCTAATTACTAAAAAATCAATCCATGTGGAATACTTCCGGCAAAGGAATGGACACCGGTGAGTTGTCCGGATTCACTTCCATGATATCCGCCATATAGTCCCACCATTTCTGCACAATCTCCGTATTACCCAAGTCCTGCGAACCGGCCTCACCTTCCGTTTTCTGGAAAGCAAACAGGATATTGGTCTCCTTATCCCAATAAATCGAATAGTCCGACACTCCGTTTTTGGAAAGCAATGCTTTCAATTCAGGCCAGATGGCAGCGTGTCTTTTCTCATATTCAGCTTCACATCCGGGTTTTAAATACATTTTAAAAGCTTCTCGTTTCATGGTTCTATCTATTTAAAGTTAATCTTTCTTTTCTTCTGTATCGATGGCAAAAATAGGTGCAGTCGTCTTCTGTTTCACCTGATAATACTGAACGGCACTGTCATTCATCTGCGGGTACTGATTCTTCAATAGAGAGATCATTTCCGCACCTGCCCAAAGCACTGGTCCGTATCCATGTGCCGCATATACATTGACCGGACGATAGTAATAAAAAGCAGGATCGAAAGCCATCCCCGTACCCACACAAGTGCCTTCCACCTGACCTTCCGCATTGATCTTACCGGCCACGGCATGCCATCCCAAATGAGCGACAGGTCCATAAGCAATGGCATCAATCCAGCCTTTATTGATAGCATGCGCCAAACAGTATACGTAAATAGCCGTAGCAGACGTCTCCAGATAAGAATCATTCCGGTCGAGCAATTGATGCCAAAGCCCTTCTCCACTTTGCAAGGCAGTCACTCCGCGTACATGAGCCCGGAAATAATCCATCACTTTCGCACGTTGGGGGTAATCTTCCGGCAATACATCGAGCAATTCGCATGCTGTCAGCATAGCCCACCCATTGGCACGCGCCCAACAAAAGGCAGGATGATCGGTACTGCTTTCTACCCATCCATGACGATACAATCCTTTTTCAGGGATAAACATACGGTCGGCAAATTGCAGGAATTGTCTGACAGCCTCCGCCAGATATATCTCTTTTTGAGCCTTGTCATAACGGCTCATCTGGGCTACTGCGGGAATCCCCATAAACATGTCGTCCAGCCAAAGTGTATTATGTTGCGGACGATTGCGGGCAAAAGTACCATCTGCCAACCGGTATTCTTTATTCTGAATAAAATCAAAATAGTTCCCAATTAATCCGTCTACAGGAAGTGAGCGGTCTTTCACACGGACTTTCACCATCGCTGCACACACAGCCCCGGCATCATCCAGAGCATGAGGAGTGAGGATTTGCAGCAATTGAGGGTCTGTTGTGCCTTTCTCTTCGTACACACGCTTAAAATGAGGCGCCACTTCCGCCAGAAAGCGGAAACGGTTCTGCACATAATCCATGTAACGTTGATCGCCCGTAGCTTCGGCAGCTGCTATCAAGGCTGAATAGGTTACTCCCCATTCGTAACTTGCCAGACGGAAAGCACCACGTTCCAGTTGCGCTTCCTCTCCCATCGTGGTGTAGTCGGTAATCAGTTTACCTGTGTTCTTATCTACCACGCGTGCCGGAGTCTCCTTATCAATATAAGCAAATACACGATCTATATCTTTCTTGACCTGCCCGGGTGTCAGGTCACCATAAGTGCCCTGATAAGCAGGTTGCAGCAAATGCAAAGGAGTATTTGAATCATTCACTACCGTTTTCTTTTTCTGTGCACTAACCGGCAAAGTTGCCAGCAATAAAGCAATGGTTATGATACGAATATTCATAATCTATTTTTTAGGTATTTTACATCCTCTGAATACAGTGCCCTGAAGCTCCGGTCCGAAATAGAATCCGGGCTGTGTAGGCTGATTATAAGCCACATTCTGGGTAGCGATACTTATACGATAAATCGGATCTTCGAGGAAAGTATGAAAACGATAGTCGGTAGGAATAGTGGAGACGTAAAGCCGTAAAGCTGTATTATCAGCTGTACGCATCAGTATTTCTTCGCGCCAGTCACCTACGATATCTCCCTGAAGGCAAGGATTCGCTTTGGTTCCATTATTGGAAAGAGTTCCCTCAAAAATGGCTATGCGCTCACACACTCCTTTTTCCCAATTATATTTGCTGACCATATTTCTATCCAACAATTCACGCAACAAATCTCCATCCCACCAAACAGCCATATTACAGGATAAACCTCTTACCCGGTCTTTTACCACCTCTCCTTTCACATTCCTTATTCCTCCGGAAGCAACAGACCACATTTCAACGCCCGGTTGAGTCGGGTCAATATCAGCTGCCATACAACGCCCTACATCTGTATTGTCTTTAATCTGAAATAGAACTTCTCCGGTAGCTGCATCCCGATAGGTAGAACCATCACGTTTATTTTCATGACAATCCCATACTTGCAGCCCTTTACGAGAGGGGTCGAAATGAGTCAGATGAATGGCATCGCCGTGTCCCATTTCCGTGGTGTAGAGTCCTTTACCGTTATGGTCTATGGCGCATGAACCGTAGATGATCTCATCGCATCCGTCACCGTCCACGTCACCTACCCGCAGGTTATGGTTTCCTTGTCCGGCATAATCTTTACAACCGGGATTATTACTGTCGAATACCCAACGTTGTTTCAGCTCCTTTCCATCCCAGTCAAAAGCAGCCAAAACAGTACGTGTATAATATCCACGACACATCACTACGCTTGGGTGTATGCCGTCGAGATAGGCAACGCAGGCCAGAAAACGGTCGCTGCGATTACCACGACTGTCTCCCCAACCCATCAAGTCTCCTCTTACGGGCACATAATCAATTGTTTGCATCGCTTCTCCTGTCAATCCGTTAAAAACTGTCAGATATTCCGGTCCGGTCAGGATACGTCCTTGTTCATTCCGATAGTCAGCCTGCGCATCCCCAATCACTTTTCCTGTTCCATCCACCGTTCCGTCCGCGGTCTTCATCACTACTTCCGCTTTGCCGTCACCATCGAAATCGAACACCATAAACTGGGTGTAGTGTGCACCGGCACGTATGTTACGTCCCAGATTAATACGCCATAATAGTTTTCCGCTCAACTTATAGCAATCAACATATACTTCTCCCGTATAGCCGTCATGTGAATTATCATGTGCATTACTCGGGTCCCATTTCAGAATAATCTCATATTCGCCATCACCGTCCACGTCACCGATACTGGCATCATTCGGAGCATAAAAATAGTTTTGCCCTGACGGAGTCGTACCATCTTCGGGGCGGTTCAACGGAATATTCAGATAACCCAATGGGGCATTTGCCGGTAATTGATAGCTACTTTCCGTTTTACCTTCCCTTGCTTTCACGGTATAAAGTACAGATTCTGTCCCTGCATAGGTATCCTGAAAGAAAGTGGCATCCTTCAACGGGTGTTTGTTTATCTTTTCATCGTTCCTATAAATATCAAAAGATTCATTCATCGGGTCGGAAGACAAATAACGCCAGGAAACAGCCACAGTAGACGGATTCTCTCGGATAGCAATTACACCACGTCCCAGACGTTCGCGTTTCAACTTCGAAAAGTCATAGTTTGGCTGAGCTATCGAGAAGATAGCTATCAGGCAGAAACTAAAAAAAAGAGTTATGCACTTCATAGTTTTATCGATTAATCAAATTACAACACAAAAGTAAAGGACGCAGCCCATTGATAAAATAGAATATTGTACAGATATATGTAGAAATCATCATTAGACGTACTTTTAACACTATTTTCTGTCGTCTCGTGAACGAATTTAAAGACATTTGCACGGAAATCCATTGAAAAAGAAAAGAACGTCTCTTACCTTTGCCATAGAAATTAGTATAAACAGCAAATTAATAAAACAGAACTATTGTACCATGAAGAAACCACTATTCTTACTCTTTACAGGATTACTTCTTTCTTGTCTGATACCAGTCCATACGGTCGCAGCACAAGAACTCCCGACACAAAAAGAGACTTTAGAGAATATCATAAAGGTAAATGACTACTTTATGAAAAAGTATGCCGATTACACTACTCCCAGTTTTTACGGTCGTGTACGTCCCAGCAATATATGGACGCGTGGTGTATATTATGAAGGATTGATGGCTCTCTATTCTATTTATCCGCGTGAGGATTATTATAAGTATACTTACGACTGGGCCGATTTCCACAAATGGGGAATGCGCAACGGCAATACTACCCGTAATGCGGACGACCATTGTTGCGGACAGGCGTACATTGATATCTATAAAATCTGCCCGTCAGACCCGAACATGATTCGGAATATCAAAGCAAGTATCGATATGGTGGTGAACACCCCGCAGGTGAACGACTGGTGGTGGATTGATGCTGTGCAAATGGCAATGCCTATCTTCGCTAAATTCGGAAAGATGACCGGAGAACAGAAATACTACGATAAGATGTGGGATATGTACTACTACACACGCAGCCAACACGATAAAACGGGTATGTTCAACCCCAAAGACGGTCTGTGGTGGCGCGATCAGGATTTTAATCCTCCATATAAAGAGCCGAATGGCGAAGATTGCTATTGGAGTCGTGGAAACGGATGGGTATATGCTGCCTTGGTACGTGTATTGGATGAAATTCCTTCTGACGAGAAACACCGTCAGGACTATATCAATGATTTCCTGACCATGAGCAAGGCTTTGAAGAAATGTCAGCGTGAAGATGGTTTCTGGAATGTCAGTCTTCACGACCCGACGAACTTCGGAGGAAAAGAGACTTCCGGTACAGCCTTATTTGTTTATGGTATGGCTTGGGGAGTCCGCAACGGATTGCTCGACCGTAAAGAGTATCTTCCCGTCCTTTTAAAAGCATGGAACGCTATGGTGAAAGATGCCGTACATCCGAACGGATTCCTGGGATATGTGCAGGGAACAGGTAAGGAGCCTAAAGACGGACAGCCGGTTACTTATAAGAGTGTGCCCGACTTTGAAGACTACGGAGTCGGTTGTTTCCTGCTTGCCGGAACAGAAGTTTATAAATTAAAATAACATACACAGTTTTTTCATTAGGTTTAAAGATAATCATTCATTAGGTTTAGTTAGAGGTTAGTTAGTAGCTAGTTCCCTCACTGACTGTTTAGACACCGGTCAGTGAGGGATTTCAAAGAAAACAGATTCATGAAAAACAAATTATTCCCGTATATATGTTGGCTGACAGCCATTACGTTCAGTTTGCAACTGCAAGCGCAAAATAAAGTTTCCGCTCCCATGGCAGATGTCAATCAGGTGGTTGACAACACGCTGGATAGCCTGAATAAAGCACGTACCTCGCGACCGGAAGCCGGTTCCAGCCGGAAAGGTGACAACCCTGTTCTGTTTCTGGTAGGTAATTCGACCATGCGTACCGGAACTTTAGGCAATGGCAACAACGGACAATGGGGATGGGGCTATTTTGCTGGTGAATATTTCGATTCCAACCGGATTACTGTTGAGAATCATGCGTTGGGAGGTACCAGCAGCCGTACTTTCTACAACCGTCTTTGGCCGGATGTAATCAAAGGTGTACGCCCCGGAGACTGGGTTATCATCGAATTGGGACACAATGACAATGGTCCTTATGACAGCGGACGTGCCCGCGCCTCTATTCCGGGAATCGGCAAAGATACGCTGAACGTAACCATCAAAGAGACCGGAGTGAAAGAAACCGTATATACATACGGGGAATATATGCGCCGTTTTATTCAGGATGTAAAAGCAAAAGGTGCTCATCCGATCCTATTCTCGCTTACTCCCCGTAATGCCTGGGAAGATAAAGACAGCACCATCATCACACGTGTCAACAAGACTTTCGGATTGTGGGCAAAGCAAGTAGCCGAAGAACAGGGGGTTCCTTTTATTGATTTGAATGATATCAGTGCCCGCAAATTCGAGAAGTTCGGTAAGAATAAGGTGAAATATATGTTCTACATCGACCGTATACACACAAGTGCTTTCGGTGCTAAAGTCAATGCGGAATCTGCTGCGGATGGAATACGTGCTTATGAGGGACTGGAATTGGCCAATTATCTAAAGCCCATTGAGAAAGATACTGTAACAGGTTCCAGCCGTAAAGATGGACGTCCGGTATTGTTTACCATCGGAGACAGTACGGTCCGAAATGAGGATAAAGACAAAAATGGTATGTGGGGTTGGGGAAGCGTAATCGCCGACGAGTTCAATCTGAATAAAATATCTGTAGAAAACCGTGCCATGGCAGGACGCAGTGCCCGCACTTTCCTGGACGAAGGTCGTTGGGATAAGGTATATAATGCTTTGCAACCGGGAGACTTCGTTCTGATTCAGTTCGGACATAATGATGCAGGAGATATTAATGTAGGAAAGGCCCGTGCCGAATTACGTGGTTCCGGTGACGAGAGCAAAGTATTTTTAATGGAAAAGACCGGTAAGTATCAGGTTATTTATACGTTTGGCTGGTATCTTCGGAAGTTCATCATGGACGTTCAGGAGAAAGGCGCCATTCCCATCGTTTTAAGCCATACTCCACGCAACAAATGGAAAGAGGGAAAGATAGAACGCAACACCGAGTCTTTTGGCAAGTGGACACGTGAAGCTGCGGAAGCTACGGGAGCTTATTTTATCGATCTGAATAAGATTAGTGCCGATAAACTAGAAAAGAAAGGTGTGAAGAAAGCAGCAACTTACTATAATCATGACCATACACACTCTTCTTTGAAAGGAGCGCACATGAATGCAAAAAGCATTGCTGAAGGGTTGAAAAAGAGCGATTGCCCGTTAAAGAATTATTTAAAGTAAGAGCATACGGGATAAAGTACGCTATTTATCCCGTAATCTATTAATAGAAAAGTTACTCTTATCCCTTTGCAAACTTCTTTTGGATTAGTACCAAAGTATCAGTTGCTTAAGACTAATCTATAAACGCAAGTTCCGTTTATAAAAATGCAAGTTTTGTTTTTATAATCAAAAGCTTCATTTATAAAAACAGAACTTGCGTTTATAGTTTATAATAAGTTAATTGCCAGTTTGGTTGTAAGGGAAAGGAAGTTTACCCTTAATGCAGAAGAACTTTTCTATTAATAGATTTGGGGACAGCTAGTGCTACTTTGTACAACAACAAACAGTCACCTTTCCATAATACAGTCGCAAATCATTGATTTATTCCACGGAATAGATTAACTTTGCCTGTACAAATTAAAAGCCTGCCAATATGAGCCAAGTGAAAGGAATACCATACGGAATATCCGACTTCAACCGGATGCGGAACGAAAACTTCTATTTCGTCGATAAAACCATGTATCTGCCCCTTATCGAGGAAATGCCCAGTTACCTTTTCCTTATTCGTCCGAGACGTTTCGGAAAAAGCTTATTCCTAAGCATGATGCGTACTTATTACGACATAATACAGAAGGATAACTTCGACAAGTATTTCGGTGACTTATGGATAGGAAGCCGTCCAACCAAACAACATAACAGTTTCCAGGTCCTTTTCTTCGACTTCTCAAAAGCAGGCTGCTCACTGCCGGGAGCAGATTTGATGAGTAGCTTTAATGAATATTGCAGTATCATCATCAACCAGTTTGCCCATGCATACGCATCTTATTATGATGAAGATTTCAAGTCAACAGTAGAAAGCATTGAAAGCGCTAAAGCAAAATTATCATATATAGAAGTAAAGGCTAAAGAAAAAGGATATCCTCTCTATCTGATAATTGACGAATATGACAACTTTACCAACGTCATATTGAGCGAACACGGACAGAAAATGTTCCATGACCTGACTCATGCCAGCGGCTTCTACCGTGAATACTTCAAGCAGTTCAAAGGTATGTTTGACCGAATTTTCCTAATGGGAGTCAGCCCTATCACACTGGATGATTTATCTAGCGGGTATAATATTGACTGGAATATATCGACTGATTCCCGTTTTAATGCCATGATAGGATTTGATGAAACTGAAGTACGTGAAATGCTCCGTTATTACCAACAAAATGGAAAGCTGGTCGGTGATGTAGAAGCGATGATTACAGAAATGAAACCGTGGTATGACAATTATTGCTTCGCCAGAACATCTTTGGACAACGACCGTGTGTTTAATTGCGATATGACTTTATACTATTTACGTAACCAAATTGATTTTCACCGTCCACCCGAAAATATGGTAGACAAGAATATCCGTACGGATTACAGTAAACTGAAAATGCTGGCACGCATTGACCACGACAACACCCATGAGGGAAGCCGCATGAGTACTATCGAAGAAATTGCGGCAAAAGGTGAAATACTGGTAGACTTACATACTTCGTTCCCGTCAGAAAAGATAGCAGATATAGAGAACTTCCGAAGCCTGCTCTATTATTATGGTTTACTTACCATGTGCGGCACCCGTGGCGACCGTCTGAAAATGTGCATACCTAACAATTGTGTGCGCGAGCAGTACCTTGGATTCTTGCGCGACTACTATCAACAGGCCCATACCCTGAATCTTTCACATCTGAAAGACTTGATAGATGATTTCGCCTTCGATGGTCATTGGCAACCATTCTTCGAAACCATCGCCCGTGCCTATCGGGAGAACTCTTCCATACGTGATGCGATAGAAGGGGAAAGAAACCTGCAAGGTTTCCTAAAAGCCTATCTTGCCATTGCTTCTTATTATCTCGTACAGCCGGAA
Source organism: Bacteroides sp. MSSM.1001136sp1_RTP21357st2_D2_RTP21359_211015 (assembly GCF_040913205.1). Taxonomy (NCBI): domain Bacteria; kingdom Pseudomonadati; phylum Bacteroidota; class Bacteroidia; order Bacteroidales; family Bacteroidaceae; genus Bacteroides; species Bacteroides sp. MSSM.1001136sp1_RTP21357st2_D2_RTP21359_211015. The sequence goes on from NZ_JBDFVF010000006.1 coordinate 129,066, forward strand.
CTGGAAATGAACTATGGCTATTGTGACTTCTTCCTATTGCCGGACAAAATGCGTTATTCCGATATAGAACACAGCTATATCCTGGAGTTGAAATACGCTACACGTACAGCTACCAATGCTGAACTTGAAGCCCAAGCAGAAGAAGGAAGACAGCAACTGTTGCGATACAGTAAGGATAAAGTTGTGCAGAAACTGGCTACTGGAACGACACTTCACCTATTATTAATTCAGTTCCAAGGTTGGGATATGGTGAAATGTGAAGAAATAAATGCTTCTGCTATTCATCCTTCGGAATAACTTCCTGCATATAAATAGCATCCAAGCTCCAAAGAGCAGCATCATTCGTGCTAATGCTCGTACATTCATCTAATGGAGACGGTACTTCCGGCGGAAGTATGGTAGTGATGCGGAAAGGCGGTGCAGGTGTATGTTCCAACCGGGTAAACAAATCTTTCCAGGCTTCTTCAGCCATTTGGGTATTGCGCAAGTGATAAGCTGCGTAAGCCATCAGACGGGAGACACGAAAACGGCTATGGCTAAGTTCCCATGCTTTCTTCTTGTAACGTGCAGCATGATCAAGCCAGGCGTCTTTCCATTCGGGTATATCAATCATACGCATCATTTCATTGGCTATCTCAAATCCGCCCATGATCGTCATTAAATGGTTGGTTGTTTCCAATTTGGGGTCACATTCGGTTGTGATGATTCCTGTTGACGGATCAAATCCTAGAGCTTTGGGGCCGGTAAAGAGGCGGTTAGGCAGGACGGCAATGCTTTTCATTCCTGCTATTATTTTATCACGATAAGCAGTGTTACCTGTGCGCTCCCATTCTGTCATCCAATTACCGGCATAAGCCAGCCAGTCGGGACCGATACGCAAACGGGCGGGAGCGGTACAAGGATATTCACTGCGAGGTTGGGCCAGGCGCATAGGGTCCAAGTCATAGAGTTTGTGGTCGGCATCCTTCACTTCAGTCATTAAATCACCGCAACGTTCGTCTGTAGTAAGGTAATAGTAGAAACGGTTCCAGGCGGCCTGGCTGATTCGCGCTTCTTTAGCTCCGCATCCCCAATGACTTACATTATGCCGACTGCCTAATCCGGCATTGGGACCGATATGATAGACATCCACTTCGCCTGTATGACGCGTCATAGCTTCTGCCATACGCCAAATATCAATACGCCCGGTACGGAGGAAATTATACCATAGCCACATATTAGAAGCCAGTTCCGTATTGTCCCAGGCAAATCCTCCGACATCGTAACGCCAGGTATGACGAACAGGGTCATAAGCGTGCATCACATCACCATAATTCCAGAAACCGTACCACTTGTTTTGTTCGATTGCTTTCTGATAGAAGTCAATGTAAGCATCCAAGCGGTCTTCTACACGAGTACGGAATGGAGTAGTACGGTCGGGGAGACTCCATATCCCGAAAGCCTGGCGGGCATGAAGATAATTCGGGGTTGGCATTAACAGACTAGGGCTAGAAAATTGTTTGGCATAATCAGCAAAAGCCTTTTTTCCGGCATAGCCACTTTGTGGGATCAGTGTCAACGTAGTTGTACGGGCAATGCCGTATGGCGTGCTCATACCTTCCTGGACATCTTCATAGCTGGCATTCAGGTCATGAGCTATACGATCATAATGCCGTAAATCCATAGGCTCGGACTCCGGACTCCACAACCAGGCGGTAAGGGTAGCTACCGGGGTTCGTGCGTCTGAAATTTCAATAGAAGAGGGATAAGACTGCCAAAAGTCATGCATACAAAGTCCTAATCCTCCGGTAATATCTCCGACAAAAATATATCCATCGCTACGTGTGCCGGAAAAGGTTCCTATCCAGGGATTATCGTTATTGGCACGTTTACGAATGGAGAAAGCATCGGCAGTGAGTTGAGACAGACGGTAGTCATTCCATGAAGCCCAGTTATCGAGCAGAGAGCGGTTCTTTTCATCGAAAGATTCATAAGGCGGAATACGTTTGCCTTCCATTTGCTGCTGTTGCAGGGAGGGTTCATCAGTCGGCATCTGTTGTGCATCTTTCTTTTCATTACTGTTTTTCTTATTATCTGTCTTATTTAAAGTGAGTATGCGACGCCCTACCAATGGTTGTACCGGCTCGCTCCACACTCCTCCATCTGCACACGAAAAAGCAATATGACGATTATACAGAGCTTCACGCATAGGAACATCGAAACGGATACCCAAACTACGAATGAAATCTTTCTTCTGATCTCCGTCATAGATGAAGCTATGTACCATTTTGATCTGTTCACTACCACCATAAAAGTAGAGACGTACCACAAAAGGAAGCCACTCACGGTTATTCCGTTTGTTCATATCAGAGTTATTCGCATAGTTCCCTTCCCCTTCAGAGTGATTCGTATCAATCTTCTTATTCCTGTTCCGATGTATCCCTTCCAACTTTACAAGTGCCCGTACAGAGCCCAGACGTTCTATGGTTACTGATTTTATTTCTCCTATGTAATGAGTAAAAGATATTTGAGATGTATTTTCTTGAATCGGCTCGTTTTGCGTATTACAAATCAGACGCGCTTTCTCTCCTACTTTAGTTCCCTTATATAATAGGCTATCAATCAGGAAATCTCCGCGTCGGGGAATAAATACGGAAATTAGCCCTGTTTCAATTTGAATATCTTCAGGCGTTTCAGTGATTGCAATAGAAGTATTAGGCTGTTTATTGATAGTTTTTGCTTTCCGGGGGGCTTTTTCTAATGTCAGTCTTTCTGTTCCGGCAGGAATGACTCCGGCAACTCCGCTCCATTTCACGGAACCATCCGGCCAGTAAGCCAATGGCCAAGTATCTACCGGAATCTCTTGATTTCTATCTGTTTTTAACCGCAATGAAGTTTCTGGAAATAGGTAGCCTTCATCAAAAGGAACTCCGAAGCTTACAGCTTTGTCTTGTTCAGGAGTATTGCCGATCCAATGTAAAGGAACAGTAGACGTTTGGGGCGGCAAACATTCATAGCGGAAGTTTGTAATGCGGGTACGGGATAAGGTGGTACGAAAGCCGAACCATCCTTCTGTCAGAGGTTCGGCATCGCGGAAGTCCACCAGTCGCTTGCCGTCTATGTAATAACTAACCCTATTATTTTCATTTGTTATCTTAATGTGATACCAGTGATTCGCTTTTAGCAAATGTTCGGTATCTGTATATTCTTTCAATATGGCAGGACGTACTTTGGGATCTGTGATTCCTGCTTCATTGCCGTCATAACGACGGAAGCGTGTAGTAGAGTTATAATTTCCACCATATCCCATGTAATAGAGTTGCAAAGAATAACAATTCAGAAAGATTCCGCTACGCCACTTCTCACGTTTCCATATATTATCAGGATGCTTGGGGTCCGAAGCCATCCAAAAGCAATTCAGGTCACTCAAACGGTCTCCTTCTTTTTCTACAACTACACACGCATCATATTCAATGGTTACCCGCCCGCTCATCTTTTCTTTCCTCCATAAGGTAAGGCCTTTAGGAGATAGTATTTCAGCGGTATCACCCTGAAATGTCACTTTATAATCCGGAGATTCCGACTCTACCTTCCAATATTTATGAAACTGGCGGGCGTTGAGGCCGGAAACTTTATTGTTTTGTGCGTTTGTTCCTAAAGTGATGAAGAGGAACAAAAGGATAAAGAGTTTTTTCATATGTATATTTGCTATCTCACCTTACAAAGGTAGGGAGAGCCGATCAATTAAGAAATAGAATATTATCCATATATATGGCGATTCGTTCAACTATGAAAAAAAGAACAACCCGACAGTTAGCCGGATTGTTCTTTTTCAACAAACTCATATCAAATAAGAGATTTCTTATTCAAAAACCTTTTTATTCTGCTTTTTTCAAAGTTTCAGCACCTACATAGTAACCTAAGTTAGTTCCCTGGTTATATCCCATATTCTGCATCGCTTGAGACATATCATAATTATGATCGGTCATCAAGTGAGGAAGACGGAATTCGGTAGGATGATTCGTGGAGAATATATAAATAGATTTCATGTCACTTGAACCCATTATTACTTCTTCACGATAGTCACCGAGAAAATCACCATAGTAACAAGGATTGTATTTGGTGCTATGGTTACCGTCATTGCTACCGTAAGTTCCAAAATATACCAAACGAGTCTTATTCGTCTTGTTTACATCAGGGTTCTCTTTATAGCTCACGACACAAGCACGGTCCAGCATTTCTCTTGTCGGCTGCCCGCTCCAATAAATGGCTACATTATACAAAACTCCACCACCAATACCTGTAGGATATGTACTGGATACCAATCCACTGCCACTACAACTGAATACCCCTTCCTGCAAAGAAGACCAGTACTCAAAATTCGGGCTATCCGGATCGATATCTGCCACAATACAACGACCGACATCAGTAGTCGAACCCGCTCCATGGCCGGTAATCAAGCCACCATCTCTTGCATCAATCACTTGACATCCATAACCGTGTCCTTGTCCATTATAATTGCCCGGTTCTTCAAATGAAGCAACAATTTGCAATCCTGAACGGTCTTTTATAAATTTGCCAACACATAAACAGTCACCATGACCGTTTCCGGTACACCACAATTCGCTTCCATCATCATCTATAGCCGCAGAACCATACAAGATTTCATCTTTTCCATCATCGTCCAAGTCCGCTACACGAAAACTATGCGAACACATGGACAACCATTTTGAAGAATGTTCGGCTGTATCAAACTTCCAACGGGTTTCCAGTTTATTCCCTTTCAAATCGAGTGCCCATACTTGCCAATTATGATAAATACCTCTACTGATGATCAGACTGGGGTTGCTTGTTCTCACTCCGGTCGCTTCGTCAGGTATACCATCCAGATAAGCCACCCCGATAAAGAAACGGTCCATGCGGTTTCCGTAATCATCTCCCCAATATTCACTCCAATATTTAGCACGCGACGCTTTTGAACCACTTCCACCACGAGGAATATTATCCACCCGGGTAATTTCACGTCCATCATATCCACGGCAAATAGAGATATATTCGGGACCTTCCATTATCAAACCGCAAATTGTATTAATACTTGCTCCCGAATACCAGCCCACAGCGTCAGTCTGACGAATTCGATAATCGTTCACATTACCATAAGCATCGGTAATGCCCTTACCATCCCCAAACTTTGTACCTTCTGAAGAGCGGAAAGCTATTTCACATAAACCATCTCCATCAAAATCGTATAAAATATATGAAGTATAATGTGAACCGGAACGAATATTGATTCCCAAATCAATTTGCCACAAAAAAGTACCATCCATCTTATAAGCTTCCAACAAGGTCGAACCATTATTCCATCCCCCCTGGTTGGCACCATCATACGGTTCTCTCTTCACCACAATCTCTAATTCACCGTCACCGTCCAAGTCACCTAGCTGAATATCATCAGGAGAATATGTAATCGATGCATCGGGTACATTCATGTTTAATCTAATTTCATGATAAAACTTTTCTGCCATTTCAGAAGTAAATGTATAATCGCAAAGCGTTTCAGCCTGATTAGCAAGAGTAACCCGATATACATTCGTTTTTGATACATCAATATCTGCATCCACCCAGGAAGTCGTATTTGAAATAGGTTCTTCATTCAATTTCACTTCCATCTCACCGTCTACTGATTTATAAATATCAAAAGCAACATTAGACGGATCGGTCTTCAATAATCTCCAGCTAATCAATGCGGATGCAATCCCTGATGCGTTATTGGGATCAGAAGCCGAAATAGGATCATAACTCACCCACATGGCGCGGCTACCCGTTATGACTTCGGTCGGCAGAGGAGGCAATTCTTCTGTTTGATTGCCATTGTTCACTTCAACGACGGGGTCATTATCTGAGCAAGCAACTATAGCCAGCAAATAAAACAGCCCCAATATTATATAATGTATCTTCATTTCTTTCGTTTTTTATTCTATAAACATCCGTTCTATGCAAGAATATCCTATTTCTATTCATCAGTATTCCGGTTAAGTTACCAACCCGGATTCTGCTCCAAATTAGGATTTTTCGATTTTTCACTCTGAGGAATCGGGAAGAAATACATCTTATCATCCCAACTTCTTTCTTTTACCTTACGCTCATACGTATAAGTATCATCCCCATTTTTCGTAATTTTCATTTCAACAATGTTTTTGAAATGTTTGTCCCCCTCCTTCCAACGACGTACATCCCAAAAACGATGTCCTTCAAAAGCCAATTCTACCATACGTTCATTCTGATATTTCTTCCAGAAAGCATCATTGGTCATCCCTTGAGGGAATCCGGGCATTCCGGCACGTGTACGAACTACTTTGATAGCATCTACAGCCGAAGTTGTAAATTCACTGTCCGTTGCATACGGACTACCCAGATACTTATATACAGCTTCCGCATAATTCAAATAGAACTCTCCAAAACGGAACGTAATCCATGAATGATAGGTCTTTGAAGCTGTACCGGCACGCAAGTCTACTGCCGTCTGACAATACTTCTTCAGATAATAACCTGTCGGAGTTCCGCCACTCAAAGGTTCCGCATTTAATCCGCCCTGATAGGTTTGCAGAGGAACAGTATTCCAGTTAGGCCATTTTTCGTCTCCATTCTTGGCAATAGTCAGATAGAAACGAGGGTCGCGGTTGGTATAATAAGGATTAGTAGGATCGTAGTTATCCAACTCGTCCGGGCGCAACCCTGTATCCTTCATCTCATACGCATCCACCAGTGTCTGTGTGGGACAGTTTCCACCTTTACAATTTTCCAACCCTACCGGGAAGTTATATCCCTCAAAAGAATTAGTGGTAGTAGTGGCACGACGGAGAAAAATCAATTCACTAGTAGCGTCATTGTAATTATCCTTACTCCAAAGTGATGAATAATCCTCCACTAAGAGTTTTGCCTTTTCAGCAAATCCATTACTGTCATCTAAAATTTCCTTATTGGCTTTAGCTGCACGATACCACAGCTCTTTATTATCAGTCGGGTTAAACAAAGGACTTGCCGCATACAACGCAGCACGAGCTTTCAAGGCCAATACCGTTTTACGGTTGGCACGTCCTGTTTCCGCCGGACTACTAGGCAATGCCATATCTCCCAGTTTACTGTAATCGACAATAATCTTATCCTTTATATCATCACATTCGGCTATGATATAATCAAAAATCTCCTGTGCCGGCCTGCGCGACAATGTATTCGATTCTTCGGCTGTTAATATATGGTCGCTAAACGGCACATCTCCATATTGTCGTACCAAGTTAAAGTAGAAATATGCACGAAGGAAGCGCACCTCATACTGGTAATTGGTATAACGGAACATTTGTTGTGCATAATCACTGTTCAAAGCCAACTCGGGAAATGTCAGTCCGGTAAACTTCTCCAGATATAAATTACAATTGGCTATCCCTTCATAACAGGACGTCCACATACTACTTTTAGCATTTGACGGACTCCAAGAACCATTGTAAAAGTCTTCAATCTGATTTCCCGAATAAGCATATTCAGCCTCATCAGTAGCAGAACCAAGAATTGCCCCGCTATAGTTTCCAAAGTCCACATCCATGGACAAATAGATATTTGTTATCAGCCCTCCCACATTACCGAAGTTGAGCTTCACAAAATCCTCATCATAGTTATTGTACTCATGATATTCCATCTTATCTGAGCAGGAACCGAGTGTGACTACACACATCATTCCGTAGATAATGTTTTTCAGTTTCATTCTTTCGCTTTGTTTTTATGATTAAAAACCAATCGTAACACCGACTACTACACTCTTATTCAGCGGAGTCGCTACACCATAACATTCCGGATCTGCCACATCAATGTGATCTGAACAGAACAAGTCTGTTCCTCTAACATATAACTTGGCACTCCCCAATATCTTAGTCTTCTTCATCAATTCTTTCGGGAATCTGTAATACACCTCCGCATTACGCAACTTCAAGAATGACCGGTCTGCCAACCAAACCGTATTAGCCTGATAGTTATTGGCATTACTCTGTGAACTCAAACGAGGATATTTGGCATTTTGATTTTCCGGTGTCCAACGATTCTCATAATAATGAGTAGAAAGTGTCGTATTATTTATCAATGGCCAAAACATACTCTTCGTATTCAATAAAGCAGAATAGTTACCTGTTCCCTGAAACATTACATCTACCCCAATCCCTTTCCATTCGGCTCCCAAATGGAAAGAATAATAAATTTCCGGAGCTGTCGTACTATAACCAATAGCAGTTTTGTCATTAGCATCAATGATTCCGTCTCCATTCACATCTTTATATTTTATGTCTCCCGGCACTACCGTAGTAAAGTTTTGTGTAAGGCTGTTTGCTATATCTTCTTTATCTTTGAAGAAACCTTCAGCTACCATTCCATATACTTGACCCAACCGATTTCCTGTTTGCACAAGATTCTTATACAAACGCGGTTCTTCCAGTTGTTCCTTAATTTCATTCTTATTCCAAGCAAAATTACCGCCAAGATTAAACACTACATCTCCTAACCTTTTCGTATAGTTAAGTCCTAGTTCCATACCATAGCTATCAACGATTCCGGCATTCTCGAACGGAGCATCAACTCCCAGTACATCGGTATATTTACCCTCGGAAGAAACCCAAATATCTTTTCTCCGTTGATAATAGCCTTCTGCCGTCACATTCAATCCATTGAACAACATAGCATCAACACCAACATTATATTTATACGCTTTCTCATGTGTCGAATTAGCAGTTGCCAAGCGACCGATAATAGTACTTCCGAATTCAGAGTCGTAACTACTGTTAAACTTATATTGCGTACCGGTAGTCGTATAAATCTGGTCCCAATAGTCATATACGGTAGTACTTCCGTCTTTAGGCAGATAATCAACATTGATCACCCCAAATGAAGCTCGCAATTTCAAGAAGTTCACCCAAGACACATCTTTCAACCATTTTTCTTCCGAAAGTACCCAAGCAGCAGAAATGGTAGGAGAAAAAGCCCATTTATGTCCCGGTGCCAATAAACTGGAAGCCGAGCCAACCAATGCCAGATCCAAATAATAGCGATTAGAGAAACCTACATGATTATACCAAGAAACATTTTGCCGATAAATAGTAGTGTTCAGACCGTATGAATCACGATATTCATAATCCCATTTCAATTGAGAATACACATCCCACTTTTGGAATGAACGATTATAATCTACACTACCTGCAAAATTAAATTGACGCGCCCAATTGTCAATACCCGCACCCGAACCCATTTCACTGGATTCGCCACCTGAAATGGCAGTATAAAACGGCCCGTTAGTTGTCCAGCTTGTTGCATAACCAGCATACGTATAAGTCTTGCTATGGTCTTCTAAAATATTGGAATAGTTATCATAAGCTAAACGAAAGTTAGCTCCTAATCCTTTCAGCAAACCAGACAAATCTTGTGATAAAGTAAGGTCGGCAAACAAACTGCGAGAGTGTCCTTTAGAATAAGCAGCTCCCTGCGATTGTGCGACAGGATTCGACGTGCCCGCCCAAGTGGTACTTCCTCCCCAACTGCCATCTTCCGTACGAACCGGAAAAGCTGCAGAAGGAATCGAATAAATCATATCCCATAAGTTAACCGAAGCCCCCGGAATCCGAGATTCGGATAATGTTCCGAGAAGATTTAACTTCAATTTGGTAGTGCCCGTTAAATCAATATCCAGATTTGTACGCAAATTAGCACGTGAATACATATTCTGTGTAGAATATCCGTCATTTGCATTCGGGGTCTTGATAAACCCTTTGTCTGTTAATAAATTCGCCATAGTATAGTAGCGGAACTTTGTTCCTCCTCCACGGAATTCGATCGTGTATTTATTAGAAACTCCTCTGTCTTTAAAGGTTTCATCAATCCAGTTCACATTAGGATAGAGATAAGGATACATACGGGAAGCTCCTCCACTGCCTACTCCATTACGGAAAGCGTCGACTTCTTCCGGAGTATATCGAGCTCCCAAACCTTCATATCCACGCGCTTCATTCACAGCAGAAGCATACGTAGCCGCATCTACAAATTCCGGACGTCGAGACTGAGTGTTAATGATGTGATCATACGTAAACGTTATCTCTTTTGTTTTGTACTTACCACGCTTCGTCGTAATCAAGATCGCACCATTCACTCCTTTGTATCCGTACAATGCCACAGCCGCAGCATCTTTCAGGATGGAAACGGATTCTACTTCTTCCGGACTCACCAAGCTCATGTCTCGTTCCAAACCGTCAACCAGCACAAGCGGCGTACTACTTGACAAGCTCTGCAAACCACGTACATAAAAGGTAGGATCTGCCATTAAACCTGTACTAGCTGCATTCTGCAAAGTAGTAAGACCCAATCCATATCCATATAAAGAATTGGATATATTCCGGGAAGACCGCTTATTAAACTCTTCATTATAGGTGGTAGAAACAGCTGCTGTTGATTCATGACGATTGAATGTCCGGTTAGCTCCCACATCAATAGTCTGAGCTGCATATCCCATCACAATAGTCATCGGACCATCAGCCTTTACCACAACTGTGGTAGAGCCTTTGTCGGCAGAAAAGACACTCAAGCGTTGTCCCTTCTCGACCGCAATCTCAAATTTACCATCTTTATCAGTTTCAACCCGGGTCTCCACTGCGCCACCTTCCACATTAACGGACGCTCCATAGACTGGGTTTCCCGATTTATCAACAACAATACCTATAATGTTGTTGTCTGTATTCTGCGCTCTGACCGGAATGCTCAAACAAACTAGTAAAGCCAGTATCAGAATCTTATTTTTTCTCATATAAATCAATATTCAAGTATTGTTTTAATCTGTTTCGTTGTCTCACATTACCAACCCGGATTCTGAATCAATCCATACCCTTTGTTAATTTCCGTTTGCGGGAATGGAGAAAGATACCATTTGGAATCAAATCCGTATGTCCACCAACGACGAACCGGTTTAGATAATTCAAACCTTTCATATTCAAATCGAGTAGGTTGCAATGCTCCTTTGTTCTTATCTCCTTCATTCCATTTTGTATTACCTGTCATGCGATTACCAGTATCATCCAAACGATAGGCAAGTAATCCATGCAGACGTTTCTCGAAACGATCGGCACGTTTGTAACGGACAAGATCAAAGAAACGGCTATCTTCAAGCCCCAATTCCCGAACACGTTCACACAGCAATTCTTCCAATAAGGCAGCTTTGTCAGAAAGTAAATTCTTATCTGTAACACACTCCGCCAAATCTTTCTTCAATCCCACGCGGGCACGTACTATATTCATTTGGTTAATAGCCCCCCGGTGATCGTTCTTAGCTTGAAGCAAAGCCTCCGCATAAGTCAAATAAATATCAGACAAGCGAAGATAAACCCAGTGCGTATACTGACGTTGGTACTCAGTTCCCAAATAATATTTCATATTTTTATAACCAGTCGCATAGTTACCAGATTCAAGTGCCGCATTTTGTCCTTCATCGTATCCTCCGACCCACAATTCATAAGGTAAACCGGACATCGTTCCGGCACTCCAGTCTAACATCTTCGGTAGTCCATTCACCATGCAATGCTCATACAGACGAGGGTCACGAGTTAATACGATTTCCGACAATAGTTGTTCTCCATTTTTAAATGTTCCGGTCAAGAACATTTCATCCAACTTACCTTCTGTTTCCGCCTTTTTCCAGTCAAACGGAGTGCCGTCAGCCCATGGGAACATCTCCACATATTCCTGTGTAGGCGGATATTCAGTGCGGCAAAGTGACGGAACAGCCCAAGAATGCCACATATAAGAACTTGAGTTGAAAGCGTCCGACATATTCGTGCGAACAGAATGTAAGACTTCCTTGCTGTTCTGACGAATATACCCCATACGATATGCCTGACGATACTGTTCCGGTGTTTCTTCCGAAGCCTTATTCAGGCTATACCCGCCTTGACTCTCCAGCTCTTTAAAGAATGCTTCACAAGCCTTCAAACAGTTATCCCAAAGCTCCGCACGATAGCCACCGTACCATACCAGACGTTGCTGTTCAGCCTCTGAGGTTCCTCCTGCATATCCGTTGACATCGTTAAACAACGGAGAAGCGGCAAATTGCCAGATTTTGCATTTCAATGCCATCGCACCAGCCTTTGTCCAGTGTCCGGCCTTGCTAGCAAGATCGGCATCAGCATAAGCCCACACCAATCCGCCGGAATTGATAGCATCATCCAACATCTTTATCATGTAGTTAACAGTCTCCTCTACCGTAGCACGGGGGATTTCATAACCTGACTCCGTACCGGTGAATGAAGCATATAACAATGGAAGACCTCCATAATGACGGAACATATCAAAATAGCGTGCTGCAATCAAGCATTTAGCTTCTGCCACCAACTGAGTTTTTTCAGCATTATCCATACCCGGCACTCTATCTATATTTTCCATTAGCAACCAACACCAACGCACTACTTCCCATACCATTTCCCGTGTATATGGGAAAATATTACCACGCGTGCCATAGTTGGCATTGAGAGAACCCAAATAATACTGCTGATATACAGTCGCATCACTAAAATAAAGTGACCAGCAGTCTGTTAGCGCATCCTTCTTTCCTAAATAAGGACTGGAAGAATCAGGAATATTACCGTTACTATCCGTATTATAAGGTAATCCGTAATACTGTCTACTGTAACAGGTATTCAAAAATTGGCGCGTATATTCCGCACTATTGAACACTGTGTCAATAGTAGCATTTCCGCCCGGTGCCTTATCCAAAAAAGAGTTTCCGAATTTAATTTCGTCCACACATGAAGTGGAAACCAAACAAACCGCCGCTCCCAACATTGCACCGATGAACCATTTATTTTGTAATTTCATTGTATCTTTCCTTTATCTATTTTAGAATCCTAATTTCAAGCTCAACGTATAAGTCTTGGACAATGGATAAGAAGGTGCATTAGTAGCTCTTGCCTCCGGATCACCCCACAAATAAGGTGTAATAGTCCACAAATTATATCCTGCAAAAGCCAACTGACATGTATTCAGTCCAAGTTTCTTCATTAATGGGAAGTGAAAATTGTATGCCACCTGAAGAGTTTTCAAACGCAAGTATTTGGCATCTTTCTCATATAAAGTGGAAGTAGCATAATTATTCTTTGCATTATCAATGGTAGCTCTCGGATACTCCGAAGATTGTGACGGATTTTCCGGTGTCCATGTATGATCTAAATGGTATGCCAACAATCCTCCCTGCTCGCTATTGGAAGATGAATAAAACGGTTGACGAAATACATCCGAAATCATACGACTTACATTCCAGGCCCCTGTCCATTGAGTACTTATTTCCAAATTCTTCCAACTGAATCCTAAATTAATACCTAGCATATATTCAGGATCGTCTGTAAAGCCATAGTCATAACTTGCATCATTTGCATCAATCTTACGGTCACCATTCAAGTCAACATATACTGCATCTCCATTTTGAAGAATACTCTCGTGAGTGGGGAACGGACGATTAAATGTCTGCTCATATAGTGCAGGTGTATCCTCATCATAGAAGCGCCAGAAAACATATTGACTACGCGAACCGATACGGTGTCCCTTCTGATATTGATATAAATTATTCTGCGGGGCTTCCTTCTTTTCAAGAATCTCATTCTGATTATAAGAAAGGTTAATACCCGCCCAATAACGGAAATTATCGCCAATCTTATCGTTCCATTTTAAAGAAAGTTCCCAGCCCCAACTGTCTACACTTCCTAAATTTGAATAGGGAGTAATGAACCCTAACATTCCCGGAGCTGTACCGTCACGCAAAAGGATGTCATTACGACGTTCTTTATAATATTCAAAGGTTGTTTTCAGACGGTCATCAAGGAAGTTAATATCAACACCATAGTTCCGTTTCAGAGCTTTTTCCCATGTCACAGCAGCATTATTCTTAGCTACCTCACGTGCCCCTAGACTAACAGTACCATTATCTGTACCGAATCCATATCCCCAAGCGTTAGTCGCTCCTCCACTTGCTGTTACACGATTCGCCAAATCACCTAAACCGACATTATATGGATCAGCCATATACATAAATCGCGATCCCCCAATATTATCGTTACCTACTAAACCGACACTGGCACGTAATTTCAAAAAGCTAACCACCGACTTCAAAGGACGGAAAAACTTCTCTTCACTCATCACCCAACCTATAGAACCAGCCGGGAAATAAGAAAAGCGCAAATCGGACGCAAAGTTTTCCGAACCGTTATACCCCACATTAAACTCTGCCATATAGCGGCTCTTCCAATCATAAGTGACACGTCCGACTAATCCGACATATCCATGAGGAATGTCCGAATATACTTTCGGATAATATTCTTTCTGTTGATTATATAAGAATAAAGCTGTCACTGTATGATCACCAAAAGTACGATTATAATTAAAGCTGGCTTCCATATACCAATTACGCGCTTTACCTGTAGTATACGAATACTTCACATCCGTATTCTCTCCAAACTTACGATAAGCAATACTACCGTCATCCATCAATACAGGAGTGTATGTAGCAATAGACCCACCAGAACCTACTTTATTAACTGTAAATGAGCTGTTATAAGATCCTTTCACTTTAAAAGAAAGTCCTTTAGTCAAAAAGTCCATTTTTTGATCCAGAATCACATCTACATTCAGCGAATTGTTACTGGTCTGGCTGAATCCATTTCCATAATATCCCATACCTGTACCTCCAGTAAATGGTAATTTCAGCCCGTCCGAATAAGTCTCATCGCTCGAATTTACTAATTTTCCGTCTATGATTCCCGGACTGGAGAAAGGAGTAGCATAATACATATTTTTAATCAATCCGGAAGATCCCTGACTCGTACGCGGTTGATCTGAATTATTCACATTACCACTAATATTGAATGACAAAGTAGTCGTTTTAGTGACATCCATATCCAAGTTTGTACGATAGTTAAACCGACGGTACTGATAGCTTAAATTATAAGGAAGATCAAACTCACTAAAAAGTCCTCCTTGCGTATAAGCACCTGCAGAGATGAAATAACGTACTTTATCTGTTCCTCCCGAGATGTTCAGATTATGCTGGCTCTGAAGCGTAGAGCTTTTCATAATATAGTCAGCCCATTGTATATTTGGGAAACGAATAGGATCGGAACCATCTGCAAATTTTTGAATCACTCCATCACTAAATAAGGCAGATTTGCCATCACCGGACATCATTTGATTATGAAAACGGGCATAGTCATAGGAACTTGCCTGTTCTACCATTTTTGTAGGCATCAATACAGAAGCAGAAGTAGTAAACGAAATTTTCGCCTTTCCTTCCTTTCCTCGTTTAGTTGTAATCAAAATGACCCCGTTTGCTCCACGAATACCAAATACGGCTGTTGCCGAAGCATCTTTCAAGATAGAAATGGATTCAATTTCATTCGGGTCGATATCACTCATACTTTCACGATCCACACCGTCTACCTGAATTAACGGTGAAGAATTTTCCCAAGTAGCTTTACCACGAATAAAAATTTCAGCGGCATCCGCTCCCGGCTCACCGGAATATTGTACGGTAGTCAAACCTGTCATCTGCCCTCCTAATACATTGGAAACCGAACCTACAGATACACGGGTCAATTCTTCTCCCTTCACACTGGCGATAGCTCCTGTCATAGTCACTTTCTTCTGCGTGCCATAAGCTACAATCTCCACCTCTTCAAGAGCAGTCACATCCTCTACTAGGATGATTTTCATATCATTTTTTGCTACAACTGTTTTATCAGTATAACCTATAAAAGATACTTTCAGTTTAGTACCGGGACGTACATTTATTCTAAATACACCGTCAATGTCGGTAATTGTACCGTTAGATGTTCCTTCCGCAAGTACACTTGCTCCAATTATCGGTTCGCCTTGGCTATCTACTACTGTTCCTTTTATAGTACTTTGCTGCTGTACAACTTCGATGGCTGCCGAAGCTGTTTGCAATCCCCATGCAGGTGCAAAAGTTGCTATAGTGAAAAACAGAGCGACAGGTAAGGTTGTCCCCTTTATAAAGTTTTTCTTATTCATATATGTATATGTTCATGATATAAGTATAGTTGACGGACTTTATATACCGTCATGTTTATTTTAGAATGCGAGCATCATACGGAAATAGCCGGCGCATGAAGCACGTTCACAAGTGACGTGAAAGCTTCCATTTCCCATGCTATGTGTCCATTGATTGACTGCAGAACGCTGTGTACTACTCCAATAGTGCCCAGCAGCCTTGTTATTTACAGGTAGATCAGAAGTAACCATCTTATCACCATTTACTTTCTGAAGACTACTATTAATACCACTCATATTCTTGGCAACCTGATCCCAGCACATCACAGAAGGTAGATACCAAGGAGTTACACCAGAAGGAACGGCTTCTGCCTTACGATAAGCCATGATATAGTCATAAACATAATCACAAGTAGATATACTACCCATTCCTTCGTAACACATAGTAAGTATTTTTGTGTTATTATACCCCATCAATGCGGGAAAAACCTTTGATGCATCATTTTTGTTAACATCCCTCTCGGTGTTACAACCTACAAACTTATCCTTCCAATCTTCATCTGAATTAAACCAATCTGAGTAATAACCAGCCTTACTAGAATGAAACATTTGCAAGGCAATATCGTTTTGTTCATCATCTTTTACCAATGAGTTCTTTGTAGATAATACTATCCCATGCGTACAAGCGGGGAAGTCACGACGCAAAGCATCAATCTCAGCAGAATAAAGTTCGGGATGTGTTACACTGGGCTGTGAATTACCCACATAACAAACAATACCAATCACATTCTCCGGCACCGCCTCCGCATCTACAGAAACTATTTTTCCGTCCGCACAAAAATAATCCCCTACCTGCAAAGTATGGTTAATCTTACTCTTATCTTCGATGGTATACATCTTCGCTGTTCCTCCTTCCAAGGTACCTTTAGCTTCATATTCCATTTCACTTACTCCTACATAAGTCCCCTTTATGGAGAATTCCTTATTCGGATTAACCAAAAAACGGTATGTATTTGTACTTTCCTGATAATAAGGAGTTGCTTGAGTATTGTTCACTGTAAACGAACCGGCAGCCAAAGGTAACAGATAATCATCTATACCACCATTTGTAAAGCTATAGGTCAAATTAGGCATCTTTACTACCGCAAGAGCCATCCGATGTTGCATAGTAAAAGCGATCTGCCCTTTCAAACGATCCCCCTGAACACTACCCGTACTGGTCATCAAATCATATTGTGTATAATTTCCTTCATTTTGTTCACTGCCTATTTTCCAATTGTTGACGTATGTTTCAAAAGGATCCACCTTCGTCGGATCAAAAGTCACATTCGCATTATACGGATAGTATGCATAAAAAGTCATCCGCTGAAATTGTGAACCTTTGTATTCAATAGGATCCCCTCCATCAGTCAATTCCCAATAGCCATCTGTCAGTGTGAATTTCCGATTCTTGATATCCTCTACCACCGTTTCTCCTCTTACCGCAAATATACCGATAGCATCTCCGTTAGAAAATCGGGTAGTATATCCATTCTCTGTAGCACGTGTCTTACCACTTTCGTCCATAAATCCTTCATCAGACACACTAATCTGAAATCCCTGCAAAGAATCCGGGGTTTCTCCGGTCAGTTCTTCATTTTGCGAGCAAGACGCAACTACGGCTGCGCCAGCCAGAAAAAGCATTGATATATAATTATATATTTTCATAAATCTCATGTTTATATTTTTAGCATTTTTATCTATATTAGATTGGTAAACAGATCACTTCACAACAGGCTGTGGAGTTACGGTTTCTTCTGTAATATTCCAACTAGGATTAGTTATCTCTGTTCCAGTTTCAGCTATACTCGGGTCGGATGTTATAGGATCGTGGTTTTCATCCTCCCATCCTATTATTTGCGTTTGTTCTGTAATTGTCAACACATAATTATTGTCCTCGTATTTATTTGTCTTGATGATGTAATTATAAGAAAATCCTGATTTCAATTCTGTCAAGTTAGCAAACTCGGCTTCATAAAGATAACCGTTCATTCTAGCTTGGATAGTTACTTTGCCTTGCACCTTCTGTGGCAGTAAAATAGCTTGTACTGTATAATTATCCTGCTCTCCTATTTTATCCCAATAAATATCATCTTTATCCGTAACAGGGTCTTCACTGACTGTTGTCTCCCCTGTTTTAGGATTAAATGTACCATTATTCTTAAGCCCAATAAGATAACAAGTTATATCTGCCAAGTCCACACCTTCGCCAGCTTGAAACTCCAATCTAATACGACTCATCACATGATTGAATGCTAATGTCACGTTCGGGGTTTGTGATGTAGCCTTCCCTTTGGCAAAAAGAAAATCTATCTTCGCACGTTCTTCTGCTGTAGCTTGATTTTCACTAGCTGTAGTCACTTCTAATGCAGGTTGTTCTTCACCTGATGTACCAGAAAATGGAGCGTATGCCACTACATCATACTCTCCGGAACCTAATACCCAAATTTCTTCTGCATTTCCTCCTTTTGCTGCAAAAAGACCATTGCCCTTGTATTTGTAATGAATATTCACTTGTTCCGTACCACAAGTGATTCCTACCGAGTCTTCTGCCTCCCAGTTTGTTTCCGTAGCTCTTGTAACAAGATTGCTAGCCTCATGATTGTTTATTACTGCACTAAAAGAAACTTTCGCTCCCGTATCACCGGTAAACTGAATATCAGTTTCTTTAATATCGTTGCTACATCCTGCTAAAAGTAGTAAGGCAACAGCAGTTGTGACATAGTTTTTTTTCATACCATGTTTTTTAAAGTTAAACATATTTTTGTTGATTAGTAAAATCGTCGTAAAGTAAAAAAGACAATGGCTGCATTCTTTTCCAACCAGTAATTGAAATAAATGAAGCCTTTTTTTTGTTGTTTTCCATATTCATTAGTTATATCTGTTAAGTTAAACAAAAGTTAGATTCTCTTTTTAAACATAACTTTTCACACTCTACCTGTGAAAAAGTGTTGCAAACATAACGACTTAATCAAGATATAGCAATGCAGAATCGTACAAATGCATGGAAAATACCGTCTTTTGCACGATATTCCATGCTGTGGGAGCGATTTTCGATTAGTCCCTAATGACTATGAACCTTTTTGTTTCTATTTTATTGTATGGAAAATAGTAATTTATAAACCTAAAAATGATATGGCGAATTTTTCAATTGTAGTTGTTCCAACTAAAAAATTATCAAATGGCAGACATCGAATAAGGATAGCCGTAGCACATCATTCTCAAACCAGATATATATCTACCCAATTTACTTTGGATTCTGCCAGTCAACTAAAAAATGGTCGAGTAGTAAGGCATGAGAATGCAGCGAATATGAATGCTTGTCTTCGGAAACTAATCAATGAGTATGAAGAAATTATTACATCGATCAGCTATTTACCAGCAATTTCATGTACCGAGCTTATACGTATAATTACTTATGAACAAAAGAAAAAAGGTATAACCTTTCAAGCTGTTGCAAAAGAATACATGAATTTCATGAAAGGAGAAGAGCGGGAGAAATCTTATAAACTTTATAAGATAGCTTCCGAAAGATTAGTCAAATATATGAAAGGGGATTTTCCTTTAATTCAATTGACACCTATACATATCCAAGAATTTGCCAAAGTTCTTCACGAGGAGAATCTGGCAGATACAACTATCAGAATATATCTGACTTTGATAAAGGTGATATTAAATTATGCCGGTAAGATGAATTATGTATCTTACTCCATTCATCCTTTTGTCCTCTTTAAGATGCCGGCAAGTAATGTGCGGGAACTTGATTTGTCAATAGATGAACTGAAGAGAATACGTGATGTCCGGCTTTTAAAGCCTTCTTTATCCATGGTGAGAGATATTTTTATGCTTACCTATTATTTAGGCGGTATCAACCTGAGAGATTTATTAGTATATGATTTTAAAAATAAGAACGATATGCGTTATGTGCGTCACAAAACACGTAATAGCAAGAAGGGAGAAAATGAAATTGTATTTACTTTGCAGCCTGAAGCAAAAGTGCTCATAGATAAATATATGTCGAGAAATGGGCATTTGCAGTTTGGTAAATATTCATCTTATAAACAAATATATAGTTTAGTCTTCCGACATATAAATAAGGTAACAGAACTTTCGGGGGTAAAGAAAAAGGTTACTTACTATTCCGCCCGAAAGACATTTGCACAACACGGATATGATTTAGGCATTCAAATTGAAAAAATAGAATACTGTATCGGACACAGTATGAAAAATAACCGTCCTATCTTTAATTATATTAAGATTATGCAAGAACATGCCGATAAGGTGTTCCGTGCCGTACTTGACCAATTGCTATAGTATAGATAGTTTTTCACTGCTATTTTTAGTTCCTTCTTTTGCTAATCGATTTCATTCCGATCGCTATCCTTTTTTCGTTCCACTATAGTTATCCGCAAAGTACACTATAGTTACCCTTGCGGATAACTATAGTCAAACGCAAAGATAACTATAGTGGAACGAAGAAAGATTCGCATACCGGATAACTCATAATAGGTAAAAAAGATATTAATGGTACTAATTGTTCAAATCTTATCCTCAATTGATTGCTAGCTGTATGTAGTCGTTTGATGCGCAGGTAGTTATGTTTAAAAAGAGAATCTAACTTTTGTTTAACTCTATAATAAATACGCTATGTAAATATATTAATATCATACAATATATTATACTACTAAACCTCTATAAAGTACTACGTTACAGGAATATCCATATAAAAAGAAACAAAGAGTCTTCATTAGAGGATAAAAAGATAAATCAACAATAAAGGATCTATAAACCAATATTTATAACTTAATAATTAAAGTATGAAAAGCAACCAAAAAGGTAATCACCTGTATGCCTATAAGGATACTATCCGACGGCTATTTCTTCTCACTTTGTTCTCCTTTTTAATAGTAGAATCTTATGCCCAGAATAAGACAATTTCGGGCACAGTTACAGATTTTACCGGAGAACCGGTTATTGGTGCCAGTGTGTTGGTTAATGGTACTACTAATGGTACAATTACTGATTTAAATGGCAAGTTTTCTCTTTCCAATGTACCAACCAAAGGTACAATCACTATCACTTATATAGGATATAAAAAACAAGAAGTATCCGTAGCAGGAAATACCAACTTTAAAATTACTCTTCAAGAAGATACCGAGACCTTAGACGAAGTAGTAGTTGTAGGCTATGGAGTACAGAAAAAAAGTGACGTAACCGGTGCTATGGCTCGCGTAGGTGAAAAAGAACTGAAAGCAATGCCTGTAAGAAATGCACTAGAAGGGATGCAAGGTAAAACAGCCGGTGTAGATATTACATCCAGTCAGCGTCCCGGAGAGGTGGGCAACATTAATATTCGTGGACAACGCTCTATTAATGCGGAACAGGGTCCACTGTATGTGGTAGACGGTATGGTAATTCAAAATGGAGGCATTGAAAATATCAATCCTTCCGACATTGAAGCTATTGACATTTTAAAAGATGCTTCAGCCACAGCTATTTATGGCTCACGTGGTGCCAACGGTGTGATTCTTGTAACTACCAAAAAAGGAAAAGAAGGTAAAGTGACCCTAAACTATTCCGGTACTGTCACTTTTGAAACGCTACACGATGTTACAGAAATGATGTCTGCCGCCGAATGGTTGGATTATGCCCGCTTAGCCAAATACAATGCAGGTTCTTATGCTTCTGCCACTCCAACTTATGAAGCCGATAAAGCTGCATTTGGTAGCGTAACTGCTTCATGGAAAAACATCGAAAAAGCATGGGTAAATGGAGTCTACGATCCATCTTTAGTAGGATCATATGACTGGGCTTCGCACGGTAAACAGACGGGGATCACTCACGAACATACCTTAAGTGCATCCGGAGGGTCTGACAAATTCCAAGGCTATGCCTCATTCGGTTATTTGGATCAGAAAGGTACACAACCAGGGCAAGCATATGAACGTTATACGTTAAAAACCTCATTTGATGTGACTCCTGTCAATTGGTTCAAAATGGGATCTTCAATTAATGCATCTTATTCCACTCAAGACTATGGATATAGTTTCTCCAAGTCTGTAACCGGTTCGGGTGATTTCTATAGCGCATTAAGAAGTATGATTCCGTGGACAGTACCTTATGACGAAAACGGTGAATATGTCCGTTATCCGAGTGGGGATGTAAATATCATCAACCCTATTCGTGAATTAGACTACAACACCAACCAACGCCGCACTTTCCGTGCTTCTGCCAGTTTGTATTCGCAAATTGATTTCGGTAAAATCTGGAAACCACTGGAAGGCTTATCTTATCGTCTTCAGTTTGGTCCTGAATTCCAATTCTACACTTTAGGAGTCGCTAATGCAGCAGATGGTATTAATGGAGATGGTAACAATGGCGCACAATACAAGAACGAACAAAAACGTGCATGGACATTGGATAACCTGATCTATTATAACAAAGCCCTGGGTCAACATAATTTAGGCATGACATTGATGCAATCCGCTTCTGCCTACCATTACGAGATGGGAGATATGAGAGCTACTAATGTAGCCTCATCAGATGAGCTCTGGTATAATATAGGATCTGCCGGTACACTAAACTCTTTTGGCACAGGTCTGACCGAGACTCAAATGGCATCTTATATGATTCGTCTAAACTATGGTTATAAAGATAAGTACTTATTGACAGCATCTATGCGTTGGGACGGCGCCTCTCAATTAGCCGAAGGGCACAAATGGGCAAGTTTCCCTTCTGCTGCTATCGCATGGAGAATGGATCAAGAAGATTTCCTGAAAGACATCAGTTGGCTGAATCAGTTGAAACTTCGTATAGGTATGGGTGTTACAGGTAATGCGGCAATCAAAGCATATGCAACTAAAGGCGCTATCACAGGCTTATACTATAACTGGGGACAGAATGAGTCATCCTTGGGCTATGTACCTTCAGATCCTTCACAGAAGGAACCCGCCAAAATGGCTAATCCAACTCTAGGCTGGGAAAGAACTACACAATACAATGTCGGTGTTGACTACGGTTTCTTTAATAACCGACTTACTGGTAGTATCGATGCATACAAAACGAAAACTGATGATTTGTTACTGGAAATGTCAATTCCTTCACTAACGGGCTATGTTTCTACTTATGCCAATGTAGGTAAAACATCCGGATATGGCATTGACCTACAAGTAAATGCAATACCTATACAAACAAAAGATTTTTCGTGGAGCACTACTTTAACATGGTCAATGGATAGAAACAGAATCGACGAATTGTCTAATGGTAGAACAGAAGATGTGAACAATAAATGGTTTGTCGGTGAGGAAATCGGTGTTTATTACGACTGGGTATATGATGGCATCTGGAAAACAGAAGAAGCTGAAGAAGCTGCCAAATACGGACGTAAACCGGGACAAATCAAAGTGAAAGATTTAAATAATGATGATACAATAGATGCCAATGACGATAAGAAAATTGTAGGGCATACACGTCCACGCTGGACAGGTGGCTGGAGTAACACTTTCAGCTATAAGAATTTTGAGCTATCCTTCTTTATTTTATCACGTTGGGGATTTACTGTTCCACAGGGAGCTGTTACTCTTGACGGTCGCTATATGCAACGTAAAATAGACTATTGGGTAGCCGGTACCAATGAGAATGCAAAATACTATTCACCCGGTTCCAACGGTGAAGGAGCCGATGCCTTTAACAGCGCAATGAACTATCAGGATGGCTCGTACATCAAAGTTCGTAATATCTCATTGGGTTATAACTTTACCCCACAACAATTAAAGAACTTGGGTATCAATAATTTGAAGCTATATGTTCAAGCCATGAATCCATTCAATATCTATAAAGCATGTGACTTTTTGGATACAGACTTGGTAAATTATGACAATAATACCAAAATATTTGGTTCACCTACCACTTTGAAGAGTTTTGTAATAGGTGTCAACATCGGATTCTAATAAACAAATTAAAGTAAAGACATTATGAAATTAAATAGAATATTATTTGCAGCTTTAATGGCCAGCGTAACAGGAAGCTCGATCACTTCATGCAGTGAATCTTTCCTTGATGAGAATTTAACAACTCAACATAGTACCGACCGCTTTAAGACACAAGAAGGTCTTGATGAATTAGTGACTGGAGCCTATCAGAAACTGAAATTCAAATTCAACTATATATGGGGGATTCAGTGCTACAACATGGGAGTGGATGAATTTACTGATGCTAATAATGTTATTCCAGCATGGAATCACTATAGTCAAGATTTAAATTCATCTGAAAATGCCGCTAACCAACCTATCTGGGACAATTACTACGGACTGGTTGAACCCGCAAACATATTGATCCAAAACATACCTCAATATTATAACCAAAGTTCACCCACATATAACACACGCTTGGGAGAAGCACACTTTCTAAGAGCCTATGCTTATTTTGAATTAGTGAAGCAATTTGGTGGTGTACCGTTGAAATTAGTTCCGTCTACAAGCGCGGAAACGTACTTCACACGGAATTCTGCTGAAGAAATATACACACAGGTTATAGCTGATTTTGGAGAAGCCTACAGACTACTTCCGGATAAAGGTGAATCAATCGGACGAATTAACAAATATGCTGCTGCCCATTTCCTTGCAAAAGCACATTTATTCCGTGCCTCCGAATTGTACAGCGATTGGAATAGTAATTATATAGCATCCGACCTCGATGCTGTTATTCAATATGGTTCGGAAGTTGTAGACGCACATCCGTTGTGTAATGATTATGTAGAACTTTGGGACTATGAACAGCCGAACGGAGCCAATGAAAAAGTAAGTGAAGTGATTCTAGCAGCTCAATTCTCTAATGATGAATCAACATGGGGACGTTATGGAAACCAGATGCATCTTTATTATCCGGCCGTATACCAAGGTAATGATATAGGTGGATGTAAACGTGACATCTCCGGAGGACGTGAATTCTCATACGTAAGTGCTACAGAGTATACCATGCAGGTATTTGACCGTGTCAATGACTCTCGTTTCTGGAAATCATTCATCACCTGTTATGGAGCCAACGAAACCAAAAGTGCTCCCACCTGGACAGCAGAAGATATGCCATACGCTCCGGCAGGTGTAAAAGAAGGTGACAAACGTTTCAGTGGAGGTGAACTCGGTATGAAATACATCGTGAATGACCCGGGAGACAATCGCTATGAGAAATATCCCAACGCTCCGGCATATACTGTTTTGAAAGATGGAAAAATGTGTAACACGTATACATATGTACGCTATTTCAAAGGACAGGAACACAGCTGGAATATAAATGAGAAAACAGGTAATTATTACGATATCATACCTCACAAGCGTTCAGTAGCTTTATCTAAATTCCGTGATGGTTATCGTGTTTCCATCGCATCTCAATTCGGTACTCGCGATGCTATCATCGCCCGTTCGGCAGATGATGTACTAATGGTTGCCGAAGCATATATTCGTAAAGGTGAAGCCAATTATGACAAAGCTGTCGAATGGATGAACAAACTACGTGAACGTGCCGGTTATAAAACTGGTGAAGACCGTAGTAAGAACGTAGATGGTGGACAAGCTTATAAGAATAATCCTTATTGTTCCGGGAAAGGAGGCGGTCACTCCTCCGAAGGTGCTATTTACTGGGAAGAAAACACCTATTATGAGTCAAACAATATCGAACAGGAGACTACTGCTTCTACCAAAACTACGATGAAATTAAATAGTGTGGCAGACGTTTATAACTCTACAGTCGACACTCCTATCTACAACGAACTGGGATGTACATCCAATGCTGACAAAATGATGTGCTTCCTATTAAATGAACGTACCCGTGAGCTTTGTGGCGAATTGCAACGCTGGGAAGATCTGGCACGTACCAAGACGTTAGACGCCCGCTGGCATAAATTCAACGACGGTGCCAGCAGAGGTCTTGGCGAATTCAAATCGGAGAAACATTACTATCGTCCGATCCCCCAAGCCTTCTTGGACGGTATCACCAATTCAAATGGTTCTGCACTAAGCAATGAAGAAAAGAAAGCAATGCAGAATCCGGGATATTAAGATAAACAACTAAACTTATTGCCACTTGGCACTCTTTGAAATAGTATTCCTAATCAAAGAGTAGCAAGTGGCAATATTATTTCTTATATTTCCGTTGTTTTTCACTTCGTCTTCCTCATAAACATCTTAATCTGTTCACTAATCTGCTCCATCCCCTTTATCGAAGGATGACCGCTCTTTTTGTCAATATCATGCAGTTCAATACAATCAATGTTATAGTGATTGCAGATAGCTCTGACTGATTCATTAAACTCTTCCTTTAAACCAGAGTTCAGCAGAAAGTAGATTTCAACATTAGGATAACGATCAATCATGTGGTCAAGCAGATATGCCATAGCCGGACGGAATGTATATAAATCTTCCTTGGTCCACCCTTCATACTTGTAATCCCCAAGCGGTGAGCCGGCCCAACAATCATTCGTTGCACCGAAAATAAAGATGATATCCGGACATCCCAGCTTATCCATACGGGTAATAAAAGAACGATCCGAATAATCAGCCTGATTATAACCGGTATTACAAATCGTTGCACCGGAAAAGGAGTTGTTGACACAAAGGCGGCAGTTATTCTCTTTGATGAATTTATGCCACCAGGTCTGCTTTACGGAAGTTACATCCGTTTGCTGTCGCGGAGAAACATAATACCAAATGCTATTGGTATCGGGTTGCAGGTATCCTTCAAATGTTGAATACGAATCGCCTAAAATAGATATAGATTTCAGGCTTTGAGCAAAGCTGATACTGCTATATAGAGTGATTAGCAGTAATAATAAAAGGATTTCTTCATCTTAGCATAAAGTTTTCAATTTTGCTGCTAAGATACTACATTATACTAAAATTATAGCATGAAATTTTCTACTACTTTCAGGAAAGGGTCATTTCCCTTTCCTATCATAAGTCACATTCTTTTCCACTACATTCTCTACATTATTCACTTTCTTCACGAACTCCTTTACCTCTCCTACTTTTACATCCCTAATCATTACATTCTTAGCCGGAAGTTTGGAGTTACCTTTCAGTTCGTAAATAGCATCTGCCGATTCACAAGTCACCTTATCCATATAAATACCATCAATACGAGTAATTCGTTCTTCATAAGTAGGTACCAGATCTTTCCATTGGTATAACACTTCGGTATCTATTTCGAGTACACGTTGAGCCGTTCCTGCCTTTACATTCTTCATATAAACATTCTCTATAAATCCACCTCTGCGATGATTGGTTTTCACAAAGAAAAGGCGCATCACAGAATTCGGAGCAGTACAGTCATGCATATAAATATTCCGTATTCCTCCCGATATTTCGCTTCCGATACCAAGTAAAGTATGTCCTTTTAGAATCTGACAATTACGGATAACGATGTTTTCACAAGGAGTATTCAACCGCCAAGCATCCTGATTACGTCCGGCTTTAATCACTACTGCATCATCCCCCTGATCGAAAGAGCAATCTTCCACTAAAAAGTTACGGCTCATTTCAAAATCAATACCGTCATTATTATGTCCGTGTGCTTTTACATCGAGATTACGCACTAATCCCCCGTCACACATATAGAGATGAATGGTCCAAAACGGACTTTCACAAATCTTAAACCCATCCAATAAAACATTCTTGCAACGATTGAAATGAATCAAATGCGGACGAAGATGGTTCTCCCCTATTGCCATCTGACGTTCGATCACAGGGATATTAGTCGAAGCTTTTGTATACAACTCCTTCAATGCTTCCAAATGAGACTGAGGACGTTTGAACCATACTTTCCAGGTATCCATCTTCGGCTGAAGAGTCCCTTTACCTGTAATCGCCACGTTCTCACATTCAAAAGCATAGAGTAATGGCGAATAATTATAACATTCCAAGCCTTCCCATGAAGTCATCACTGCCGGAAGATAATCAGAAGGATTATCCGTAAAATTCAAAACCGCATTCTCCTCCAAATAAAGATTCACATTACTTTTAAAATGAATGGGACCGGTCAGCCATGTACCTGCCGGAACAACAACACGTCCGCCACCGGATTGGTTACACGCTTCAATAGCACTAGTAATTGCTTTTGTATTATCTACTCTTCCTCCATTGACGGCACCGAAGTCTGTAATTATAAAGTCCTTATCAGGATAGATAAACACTTTAATAGGTTGCATCGGAAAAGGAGCGGTTACTTTAAGCACTTCATAGTTGCCATTTTTCGAAGTAAAAGAAGCGGCTAACAAATAAAAACAAGTACAAGTTATTAAACTTAGAAAATATCTTTTAATCATATCATTACTCTATTATCCAACATACCAAGATAAAACATTCTTAGCTATTTCACACTCTGAAAATCGGGAATTCGTTTCACATTAGCGCCTTTCATTACTCCCTTCTTTATTGCTTCATTTGTGGCAGTAATTTCTTGTTTTACTTTCTTATAATAATCTTTTGTTAACCCATTGGCTATGGCATCTGACTCTGTTGCCGCCCAGAAATATTGATAATCTGTCAATATCAGATCCGGTGCCACTTTTGCAAAAAAGACAGAATCTCCTTCAAATTTTTCACGTAAATCTCCTAAATAAATAGTATCCGCCGGATTTATTTTCTTATCATTTTGAGATTTATTACTCGAATTACCAACACAAGAAGCAATTAATATTCCTCCAATCAAAAAACAATAGTTCAACAGTCTCATAATAAATAATTTAATTGTAACATAATTCTTTTCAACACTTATTTCACTGAAAACACAAATACACCCGCTGTAGGAATCTCTGTAGTCCCGATCAATGCTTTGGCTCCCTTCGATAAGTTGAAGGTATAAGGCTGATCTGAATAGTTTAATACAATTCCCAACCCATTCCGGTATTCCATTGTCACGCCATAAGGCAAATCCATTACCGGGATATTCAGCTGTACATATAGCTTTTTCAATATATCTTTTTCCAATGCTCCATTGTGGCTGTCCACTCCTACATAGGTAATCGTACCTTTCCCCAGTTTGCGGAAAGTCACAGCCGGACTTCCTTCATAGAATTCGTTTTTATAAGTAGCCCATACTTGAGCATCTGCCGGAGGATTCAGAATCTCTCCCCATGTATTCCAAATATACTCTTTTCCGTCCATAACAACAGTACCGGGATTTTCGGGAAGCAGCAAATCATAAAAGTTCATTTCATTTCCGGTCAGCGGAGTAATCATAGAACCAAAGGGAGCTTCCGGAAGACGACCATAACGGTCTTTCTGTGCCGTACGACAAGTCAGAATGAGGTTTCCGCCGTTCTTTACATAAGTGATCCATTTGTCTACCAGTTCTTTATCAGCTAATTGATAAGTCGGTGCAATAACGACCGGATAATCGGACAAGTTCTTTGCTTCGGAAATAAAATCGACAGGAGCTCCGAATGATTTTAGGGTACGATAGTACTTTTCGATGTGTGCAAAAGTATCCCATGTCCGGTTCTGTTTCTGTCGCTCAATGCTCCAGGAGTTTTCATGGTTAAAAAGAATAGCTGTACGACGGGCAAGGTAATCGGCAGGTTTGGTTTCACGGGAAGAGCTATGTTTACGAAGTTCACGAATCTCCTTTATAAATGTCTCATATTCTCTTCCACCGGGAGTTATAGTCACTCCGTCCGTGCCGACAATTCCGTAATGATATTGTTCCGTGCCGTAAAGAGGCTGGCGATAACGATAGGTGCAGATAAAATCACTTCCACCGGCAAACACACTCCACATCCACAGACGAACTGCGCCCGGAAGAGGTTGGGGATTGATACTGCCCCAGTTCACCTGTCCCGGCTGTAATTCCATCACACCATAAGTTCCCTGTATCGGACGGAAAAAGTCATTTGCCCAGGCTATCCGCAACGGATTACCTACCCGGTAGCCTCGACGACCAATCCCCTCATTATCACCATATACCATATAACGGGTATAACTTTGAAAATCAAGCGAGGGGCTACCACCAATGTGACCTTCATCATAATTCGGTATATAATTCGTAGTCACCCATTGGTTCTTTGCATATTTCTTTATCAACAGACATTGTTCGTTCAGGAAATCATTGGTTTGTGATGCAGCAAAACGGCGGTAATCCAAAATTTGATGATGATTCATAAACATCTGTACGCGCTTGGGAAGCGTTATTTCATCAAAAGACGAATAAACCTCACTCCAGAAAGCAGTGCCCCATGCATTATTTAAAAGTTGAATGTCATTATTGTATTTGGCACGGAGAAAATCACGGAAAGCAAGCTCCGCTTTCAGATTATAATCAAACTGTACAGCAGGTTCGTTGTCGAGTTGCCATCCGATAATACGGGAGTCATTGCCATAATGTTGCGCCAGTTTTTCAATCATCTTGTATGATAATTCCCTGTAAAGAGGCGAAGCAAATGAAGCATGCTGGCGAGCACCGTGGTCAAGTATCGTTCCATCCTCATTCTTCAATAGAATTTCGGGGTATTTCCGGCTCATCCATACAGGAGGAGTGGCAGTAGAAGTACACATGATAACTTTCAAATCATACTTGGCTGCCAAAGCTACAGCCCTGTCCAGCCATGCAAAATCATAGCGTCCCTCTTCCGGTTCCAGTTGCGCCCAGGCAAACTCGGCAAAATGGGTAAATTCAAATCCCAATTCATGCATTTTCTTGAAGTCACGTTCCCACTGGCTCTCATCCCAGTGTTCGGGATAATAATAGACACCCGTCAAAGTCAGGTCTTTATCATCAAACCAGGGAGAAGTTTCAATTACAGTCTTTTGAGCTTGCTTCTGTTGAGTTCCGGTTGCCAGTCTCTCTGCTGCCTGTATTCCGGTAGAAACGGTTAATAGACCGGCACAGAAAGTAGCCAGAATTTTACTTTTTACCATATACTTCATAAATTCGATTGATTATTAGCGTTATAAAACGTTATTCATATATTTTCCATTCCCACAAACCGGCATCTCCCCTACGAATATGAAGACGGAGATAACGTGTCTCTCCTATCTCCTTAGCAATATGTGGAGAGCATACTTGTACTTTCCCTTGTTCGGCACACATCTGCCAATGTTTTCCGTCGATAGACTTCTCCAGTCGCCAGGTATGTCCTTCAGTAGGACGGGTAAAATAGAGCTGGCACTCCCCGACCTTACGGATTTCCTTTAAATCGACTGTAATAAACGGACTGCTATCCGTATCAGCCGCCATCCAACGGGTTCCATTCGATTCGTCAGCTACATGGGTAGCCTGATAAGTATGCGTGCGGGTATAGCTCTTCACCGAACCTTTTTCCGGCAACGGTTGATTGGGTTGCGTTTCGATATTGACCACGGAAGTACGGGGAGATTTCTCACTGGAAGCATAAAAATGCGACTGTAATGCCAGATTCGGCCGGGTCTCTTGGGAAGCAGCCAGATAACCTACACCACGCATATCGGGGATTAATGTCTTTATCGTTCCATCGTCATTAAATTCCATCCGGTTAGCATACACTTGACGGGTAGTTCCGCCATCTCCGTATTCCAGATAGAGAAAAATATATTCATCCGTTCCCTCGTCATAAAACACGTTGCCATGTCCCGGTCCCCACACTTGATTTTCAGGAGAAGAGAATAAAAAAATGTCGTTCCCCTCCGGCTTTACAAAACCCGTCAAAGGAGACTCGCGGCTCATCATATAAGCATTGACATAATTCTGATGACCACTCAACGTATAAATATAGTAATAGATACCTTTACGCTTAAACATCACCGGACCTTCGGAATATCCCTGGCGGGCTGTTGCCAGAGCTACCGGCTCACCATCCAGATGAAGCCTGTCCGCAGAAAGCCGTCCCGCATTCCGGCGACGCCAGAAGATATATCCTGAACCATCGTCATTAATAAAAGGTTCTCCGTCAATATCATCAACGACAGCCGGGCTATCTGTTCCTTCTTCTCCGGGAGGCAAAAGCCCCTGTCCCGCAGTAAAATGGAAAGGACCATCCGGGCGATCAGCTACAAGTACATAAGTTCCCATCTTGTCATCCGGTTTCACAAACGTAACGTATAAATAAAACTTGCCGTCCTGCTCAATCACTTTTCCAGGCGCCCAATACCGGAAATAGCCCTTTTTCTTTTCACCTTTATCATTCGTGTAGTCATATCCTTTCGACCAGTCGAACCCGCTGATATGGGAACCTTCGAAACTCCAGTTCACAAAATCTTTCGATTTCCATACGACAGGAGTTCCGGCACGTCCAAGTCCGTAATCCAGATCGGTAGTGCCATAAAGATAATAGGTATCACCAAATTTGGAGACAGACGGATCCGCCAGATTATCGGGAATAAGCGGATTATAGTTCCGGTCGGCAATCAGTGACTCCACAATGGAGGCATCCACTGCAAACGCCGTTCCATGACGAATCCCCCTCGGAAAAAAGACCTGATCGGACACATCTTCCCATGTTTCACCATAGTCCAAAGAACGAACAGCTCCATAACGATGGTCACGGTATTTATCAAAATAGACATAAAGCGTATCACCTACAAAAAGAGGAGCTGGACCTTCCGCCCAATATTTTCCTGTAATAGGTGCCGATACTTTGGTCGGGAATCCTTTTTCTATCTTCTTTGTACGCGTCACACGCAAATTCTTTTCCGGCGGATTGGAATTTTCATTCTTGACTACCATTATCAGGTCTTCCCGCTTCGGGTCTTTCACAATAGCGGCATCAATCACACTGAAATCTGGATTGAAGAACATCTTCGTCTTTGAGAAAGTACGAAAATCCTTCGTTGTTACATAATAAATACGATGATTCAGTCCCTTCTCACTTTCACTGGTAGCCACTTCTTTGTGACGGCCGGGAATCGTAGTTGCCCAAAAGATATAATAGGTTTGTGAAGGTTCATCATAAAACAGTTCGGGAGCCCAACAGTTATGTGCATCCGGCTCGTGCATCATCACAGGGATTGCTTGTTGCTCACTCCAATGAACCAAATCGCGTGAAGAGGCATATCCGATAATCCGGTCCGTCCAACTGGAAGTCCAGACCATGTGAAAAGTTCCGTCCGGCGACTGGCAAATGCTGGGGTCACGCATTAATTTATCTTTACCAACCGCAGGGGTAAGATAAGAACGTCCGCCATGTAAAGGCAGCCAGTTCAATCCATCATAACTATATGCTAAATGCAGTCCGTCTTTACTGTCATTGATAAAATAAGAAAAGAGGTAAGCTGTCTCACCGGCAAAGACTGTCATCACCGACCAAAGACTTAGAGCTATCCAGATTACTACTTTTTTCATGGTTCCTTATTAAGATTAAAAAGTTTACCTTGCAAAGATAAGGCATCTCCGCCCCTCCTCAAAGATAAAGAGCATGGACAATATTTCAAATCCATGTAGTTTTGTACACGAACGCTTTTAGATGTCCATTTTGATACAATATTCTATGTATCTGTACATCTTTCTATTTACTAAACCCTTAAAAAGCTCTACTTTAGCGGCAGATTTTAAAAAGAATGAAAAACATATCAACTCTATATATCATGAAACGACTTTTAGTAAGTATTGCTATCGTATTTATCTCCATACTGACCGTAGCGGGACAAAATCACTCTTTCAGCTTATCCGGCAAATGGAATTTCCGGATAGACCGGGAAGATACCGGCGTCAAGGAACAATGGTTCAAAAAATCCCTCGACGATTCTATCAACCTGCCCGGCTCCATGCCCGAAAAACTGAAAGGAGATGAAGTGACCGTCCGTACCCAATGGACCGGAAGCCTCTACGACAGTTCTTACTACTTCAACCCATATATGGAAAAATACAAGATAGAGGGACAAGTAAAGCTACCCTTCTTTCTGACTCCCGACAAACATTATGTAGGTGTGGCCTGGTATCAAAAGAAAGTGACAATTCCGGCTGACTGGAAAGGAGAAAGAATCACTCTTTTTCTGGAACGTCCGCACATCGAAACTACTGTATGGGTAAATCAGCAGGAGCTTGGTATGCAAAACAGTCTTTGTGTTCCCCATGTCTATGACCTGACTGCTGCAACCACCCCCGGAAAAACGTACCTGATTACCATCCGTATCGATAATAGAATCAAAGAAATCAACGTAGGTCCAGATTCTCACAGCATCACCGACCAGACACAAGGTAACTGGAACGGTATCGTCGGACGAATCGAATTACAAGCTACTCCTAAAGTCCATTTAGAAGATATTCAGGTATATCCCGATTTGAGCAATCAGAAAGCGCTGGTTCGCATGAATATACGGTCTGCTTCTTCCACCAAGGGAGAGATCACCCTTTCCGCTGCGAGCTTTAACACGGACATTCAGCACAAAGTGGCTCCCGTACATCAAAGTTTCAACATCCGTCCGGGAGATAATCCGGTGGAAATGGAACTTCCGATGGGAAAAGAGTTTCTGACGTGGGATGAATTCAGTCCGGCACTTTATAAACTGACGGCAAAATTAACCAACGGCAAGCAAACTGACACACAACAAGTACAGTTCGGTATGCGTGATTTCAAGATAGAAGGGAAATGGTTCTATGTAAATGGTCGCAAAACGATGCTTCGCGGTACGGTGGAAAACTGTGACTTCCCATTGACAGGCTATGCGCCGATGGATGTAGCTTCTTGGGAACGGGTGTTCCGCATTTGTCGTAACTATGGCCTGAATCACATGCGCTTCCACTCTTTCTGTCCGCCGGAAGCAGCTTTCATCGCTGCCGATCTGGTCGGTTTCTATCTGCAACCGGAAGGACCGAGCTGGCCGAACCACGGTCCGAGACTGGGTAACGGACAACCGATTGACAAATACCTGATGGACGAAACCATTGCACTGACCAAGGAATATGGGAATTACGCTTCTTACTGCATGCTGGCTTGCGGCAATGAACCTTCCGGTCGTTGGGTGGCATGGGTCAGCAAGTTCGTGGATTATTGGAAAGCAACCGATCCGCGTCGTGTATACACAGGAGCCTCCGTTGGAAACAGCTGGCAATGGCAACCTCACAATGAGTATCATGTGAAAGCCGGCGCACGCGGACTTAGTTGGGCAGGTGCGCAACCGGAAAGTGAATCGGATTATCGTGCAAGAATCGACACGGTGAAACAACCGTATGTATCACACGAAACAGGTCAATGGTGCGTATTCCCGAATTTCAATGAGATCCGTAAATATACCGGAGTCAACAAAGCGAAGAACTTTGAAATCTTCCGGGATATTCTGAACGATAACCACATGGGAAGCCAGAGTCACGACTTTATGATGGCTTCGGGCAAATTGCAGGCACTCTGCTACAAACATGAGATTGAAAAGACCTTGCGTACTCCGGACTATGCGGGATTCCAGTTGCTGGCTCTCAATGATTATTCCGGCCAGGGAACTGCATTAGTCGGTGTACTGGACGTGTTCTTTGAAGAAAAAGGATATATCAACGCAGAACAGTTCAGACGCTTTTGCAGTCCGACCGTACTTTTGGCACGTATTCCTAAATTTGTATATGCCAACAATGAAACATTCCATGCCGACATTGAAGTATCTCATTTCGGAGCTGCTCCCTTAGAAAGTGCAAAAACAGTATATACCATTAAGGATAAATTCGGAAAAGTATATGCTCATGGAACTGTCGGCACCCATCACATTCCCATCGGAAATCTTTATTCTCTGGGTAGTGTAGATATGACTCTGGAAGGAATCGATACACCGCAGAAACTAAATCTGGAAGTACGTATCGAAGGCTGTGATGCCGTAAACGACTGGGATTTCTGGGTATATCCGGCACAAGTGGAACTGGTACAAGGAACAGTATATACCACCGACACCTTGGACGCCAAGGCATTGGCTGTGTTACAAGACGGAGGAAATGTGCTGATTACGGCTGCCGGAAAGATACAATACGGCAAAGAAGTCAAACAATACTTCACTCCCGTATTCTGGAATACTTCCTGGTTCAAGATGCGTCCGCCGCACACAACCGGTATTTTCCTGAATGAATATCACCCTCTTTTCCGCGAATTCCCTACCGAATATCATAGTAACCTTCAATGGTGGGAACTGCTGAACAAAGCGCAGGTGATGCAATTCACCGACTTCCCGGCAACATTCCAGCCAACGGTTCAAAGTATTGATACTTGGTTTATCAGCCGGAAAATCGGCATGTTGTTCGAAGCAAAGGTCTTGAACGGTAAATTGATGATGACCAGTATGGACATTACTTCCCAACCGGAAAAACGAATCGTTGCCCGCCAGATGCACAAAGCAATCCTGAATTATATGAATTCGGATGCTTTCCGTCCGGCAGACAAGATAGCTCCGGAGCTGATACAAGCATTATTCACCAAAGTGGCGGGAGATGTGAAATCTTATACCAAAGATTCTCCTGACGAGCTCAAACCGAAAATTAACTAAATGGGAATTATCAGGCACGAATTACACGGATTACGCTGTTGCTTTATAAAAGCGTAATTCTAAAAACCGTGAAATCCGTGTAATCCGTGCCTAAATTCCATAAACAATATACATTAAATATCATTTTACATGAAAACTACGATCATAGGCTTGCTACTCTTAGCTACGGCAAGTGTCAATGCACAGGAGAAAGCCCAAACATACCAGTTGGCAGATGCTCCCCGCTACAGTGAGGAGACGGGATATGGATATGATCTCGTCGCTACTCCCGAAAAAGGCAGCAAGGCACCCTTCTTCTTTTCTGTCCGCGTGCCGGACGGTAACTATCAAGTAACCGTTCGCCTGGGAAGCAAGAAACAGGCAGGGGTGACAACAGTAAGAGGCGAATCACGCCGACTGTTCATTGATAACCTCGCTACTAAAAAGGGACAATTCGTAGATGAAACATTTATCATCAACAAACGCAACCCCCGCATTTCCGAAAAAGAATCCGTACGTATCAAACCCCGCGAAAAAGCCAAACTGAACTGGGACGATAAACTGACGCTGGAATTTAACGGCGATGCACCCGTATGCCAGAGTATCAGCATCGAGCCTGCCGATCCGTCGGTGATTACCGTTTTTCTATGCGGTAACAGTACCGTAGTCGACCAGGACAACGAGCCATGGGCAAGCTGGGGACAAATGATACCTCATTTTTTCGGTACGGACGTTTGTATCGCCAATTATGCGGAATCGGGCGAATCAGCCAATACGTTTATTGCCGCAGGACGTTTGAAAAAAGCATTGAGCCAGATAAAGAAAGGAGATTATCTTTTCATGGAATTCGGGCATAACGACCAAAAGCAAAAAGGACCGGGCAAAGGAGCTTATTACTCTTTTATGACCAGCCTGAAAACATTTATTGATGAAGCTCGTGCACGGGGAGCATACCCCGTACTGGTCACTCCCACCCAACGCCGGAGTTTCGACGCAACCGGACATATCCGTGACACACACGAAGATTATCCGGAAGCCATGCGCTGGCTGGCAGCTAAAGAAAATGTTCCGTTGATCGACCTCAACGAAATGACCCGTACGCTTTATGAAGCTTTGGGAACAGAAACGTCGAAACGTGCTTTCGTACACTATCCGGCAGGCACTTATCCGGGACAGACCAAAGCTTTTGAGGATAACACCCACTTCAATCCATACGGAGCCTATCAAATAGCCCAATGTGTGATTGAAGGAATGAAGAAAGCCGTACCGGAACTGGCTAAACACCTGAAAATAGACCCGTCCTATAATCCGGCACAGCCGGACGATGTAAATGGTTTCCACTGGAACGAATCACCATTCACGGAAATTGAAAAACCGGACGGAAATTAAGAGATAAGTAGTAGGTATTAAGTATTAAGAATCAGGCATTAGATAAATAT
This sequence comes from Bacteroides sp. MSSM.1001136sp1_RTP21357st2_D2_RTP21359_211015, assembly GCF_040913205.1. Classification (NCBI taxonomy): domain Bacteria; kingdom Pseudomonadati; phylum Bacteroidota; class Bacteroidia; order Bacteroidales; family Bacteroidaceae; genus Bacteroides; species Bacteroides sp. MSSM.1001136sp1_RTP21357st2_D2_RTP21359_211015. The sequence continues at coordinate 166,996 of NZ_JBDFVF010000006.1, forward strand.
GAAAACCAAAAGCATCTTCCCCCTGTTCCTATTGGCAGGCACACTTTTGACAGCAGCTTGCGCCACCCCAACGGTTAAACAGGCAGGAAACAACAGCTTCGAATGGGGGCAAGTACCGCAACAACCGGATTTGTCATGGGCCGATAGTGTAGGCAGCCGGCAAATGCCCGGAAACCATGTAATTTTATCCGCTAATTCTTTTGGCGCAGTAGCAGACAGCACGGTGCTTAGCACGGAAGCTATCCAGAAAGCAATTGACAGTTGTGCCGTCAGCGGTGGAGGAACGGTAGTTCTCCAGCCGGGATATTATCAGACTGGCGCACTGTTCATAAAAAGCGGTGTCAACCTGCAACTGGACAAAGGGGTGACTTTACTGGCCAGCCCATCCATTCATCATTATCCCGAATTCCGTTCGCGGATTGCAGGAATCGAGATGACATGGCCCGCGGCAGTTATCAACATTGTCAATGAAAAGAACGCTTCCGTCAGCGGAGAAGGAACGCTGGACTGCCGGGGAAAAGTATTTTGGGATAAATATTGGGAAATGCGGAAAGAATACGAAGCAAAAGGATTGCGCTGGATTGTGGATTACGACTGCAAACGGGTACGGGGCATCCTCATAGAACGTAGCTCGGACATTACATTGAAAGGATTTACCCTGATGCGTACCGGTTTTTGGGGATGTCAGATTCTTTACTCCGATTATTGCACGATAGACGGATTGACCATCAACAACAATATAGGTGGACACGGTCCGAGCACGGACGGTATCGACATTGATTCTTCCTGCAATATCTTGGTCGAAAACTGCGATGTAGACTGTAACGATGATAATATCTGTATCAAATCGGGACGGGATGCAGACGGACTGCGGGTGAACCTTCCTACGGAAAATGTGGTCATACGCAATTGCATCGCCCGCAAAGGTGCCGGACTTATCACCTGCGGAAGCGAAACTTCCGGTAGCATACGGAATGTATTGGGATATAATCTGGAAGCAATCGGCACCTCCGCCGTGCTGCGGTTGAAAAGCGCCATGAACCGTGGAGGGACAATCGAAAACATTTATATGACCGAAGTAAAAGCGGAAAACGTCCGTCACGTGCTGGCGGCGGACTTGAACTGGAACCCCAGTTACAGTTACAGCACTTTACCCAAAGAGTATGAAGGGAAAGAAATCCCGGAGCACTGGAGAATCATGCTGACTCCGGTAACGCCTCCCGAAAAAGGTTATCCGCGTTTCCGCAATGTCTACGTATCAAAGGTAAAAGCGGAAAATGTGGACGAATTTATCTCCGCTTCGGGATGGAATGATTCGTTACGTCTGGAAAATTTCTATCTTTATGCCATCGAAGCGCAGACCGACAAACCGGGCAAAATCTGCTATACGAAGAATTTCAACTTGTCTGAAATCACATTAAAGACAGAAGAAAAGAATGTCATTGAACTAAAAGAGAATGAACAAAGTAATATCAACTTCAACTATGTTAAGACATCTCCTGACCATCGTACTGCTGGGAATCTTGCTCATTGATGCGCAAGCACAAGCACTGACGCCACCTGCCGGCACTTTCCGGTTGGGTATATCAAAAGGAAATGAAAGCCACTGGCTAAAGCCTAAAGAAAAGATACGGGGAGTGTCCTTCCAATGGAAAGCACTGCCCGATAGTCGTGGATTTATTCTGGAAGTAGAAGTCGCCTCTGCTCCGGAAGCCGATGCCCTATTTTGGAGTTTCGGCGATTGCCAACCGGATTCGGACATCAATGTATTCAGCGTGGAGGGACAAGCCTTCACTTGCTACTACGGAGAAAGTATGCAATTACGGACGCTGCAGGCTGTCACTCCTACCGATGATATTCGCTTGAGTGACGGACATAAGGATGCAACTCCCCTGATGCTTTACGAATCAGGCAAACGAACCGACCGCCCTGTACTGGCCGGACGTTGCAGTCTCTCCCCGGCTTCTTCGCGAAACGAAGGAAGCAAGCCTTTCCGGCTTTACTTCTGTTTCTACGAACAGAATGAAAAAGCGGATTACAACTACTATATGTTACCGGATATTTTTGCCAAAATCGACAAAAAATGAAAAGGATCTATTTATTATTCAGTCTGTTAATAGGTTGCATCTATCTACATGCAGCCATTTATAATGTAATGGACTTCGGAGCCAAAGCGGATGGGAAAACGATTGATTCGCCTGCCATCAATCGTGCGATTGAAGCGGCCGCACAGGCCGGAGGAGGCACAGTATATCTACCTGCGGGAGAATATGCGTGTTATTCCATCCGGTTAAAAAGTAACATTCATATCTATTTGGAACAGGGCACCCGTATCATTGCCGCCTTTCCCGGAAAAGAGGAAGGATATGATACCGCCGAACCGAATGAACATAATAAGTATCAGGATTTCGGTCACAGCCATTGGAAAAACTCTTTAATTTGGGGAATCGGACTGGAGAATATTACGATCAGTGGTCCCGGCTTAATCTATGGCAAAGGCTTGACCCGTGAAGAGAGTCGCCTACCGGGGGTAGGCAATAAGGCTATCAGCCTGAAAGATTGCAGAAATGTGACCCTGAAAGATTTATCCATGCTGCATTGCGGGCATTTCGCCCTGTTGGCTACCGGAGTGGATCATCTGACGATTCAGAATCTGAAAGTAGACACCAACCGGGATGGCTTTGATATTGATTGCTGCCGGAACGTACGTATCAGCCAATGCACGGTGAACTCCCCCTGGGATGATGCCATTGTATTGAAAGCCTCTTATGGATTAGGACGCTTCCAAGATACGGAAAATGTGACGATCAGTGATTGTTATGTCAGCGGCTTTGACAAAGGCAGTGTAATGGACGGCACTTGGCAGTTGGACGAACCGCAGGCTCCCGATCATGGTTTCCGTACGGGACGCATCAAACTCGGCACAGAAAGTAGTGGAGGTTTCCGCAATATTGCGATTACGAACTGTATCTTTGAACATTGCCGTGGATTGGCATTGGAAACGGTAGACGGAGGACATCTGGAAGATATTGTAATCAGTAATATTACAATGAGAAATATAGTCAACGCGCCTATTTTCCTTCGGTTGGGCGCACGTATGCGCAGTCCTGAAGGTACTCCTGTAGGTACCATGAAACGTATTCTTATCAGCGATATCAATGTATGGAATGCCGACAGCCGGTATGCTTCTATCATCAACGGAGTGCCGGGTGCATGTATTGAGGACGTAACTTTTCGGAATATTCACCTCTATTATAAAGGAGGATATAGCGAAGAGGATGGCAAACGTATTCCGCCCGAACAGGAGAAAGTATACCCCGAACCCTGGATGTTCGGCACTATTCCCGCCAAAGGGTTTTATATCCGCCACGCACGGAACATTACCTTCGACGGCATCCGCTTCCACTTTGAACAGCCGGACGGACGACCGCTTTTTGTAACTGATGACGCAGAAAATATAGAATACTATAACACACCGAAAGAATGATGAATAAAAGAGAATTGATAGTTCTTTGCCTGCTCGCCGCAGGTGGAGTAATGCAAGCACAACAATGGCCGGACACTCCGGTGGAAGCACGTCCCGGCGCCAGATGGTGGTGGCTGGGAAGTGCCGTAGACGAAAAGAATCTGACGTATAATCTGGAAGAATACGCACGTACCGGAATGGGAGCAGTAGAAATTACTCCTATCTATGGGGTGCAAGGCAATGACGCGAATGAAATTCAGTTCCTTTCTCCCCGCTGGATGGAAATGCTTAAGCATACACAAACGGAAGGAAAACGTACGGGTATTGAGATTGATATGAATACCGGAACCGGATGGCCTTTTGGCGGACCTGAAGTTAGTATAGAAGATGCGGCTACCAAGGCTATCTTCCAGACATACGAAATAGAGGGCGGCAAAGAGATTGAACAGGATATTAATGTGACCGATCCCAAGCAACAACCATTTTCTGTACTAAGCCGGGTGATGGCATATGATGAGAAAGGCAAATGTATCAACCTGACTGCTCACGTCAAAAAAGACAAACTGCAATGGAAAGCGCCTGCCGGCAAATGGAAAGTGATCGCTCTTTACATCGGAAAAACAAGGCAGAAAGTGAAACGGGCAGCTCCGGGAGGAGAAGGCTATGTGATGAATCATCTCTCAAAAAAGGCGGTAAAAAATTATCTTTCCCGCTTTGACCGTGCTTTCAAAAGTAGCAAGACAAGTTATCCACATACTTTCTTCAACGATTCATACGAAGTTTATCAAGCTGACTGGACGGATGATTTCCTGGAACAGTTCGCTCGTAGACGGGGGTATAAACTGGAAGAACATTTCCCCGAATTCCTGGATAAAAACCGTCCGGAAGTTAGCAGACGTATCGTGTCGGATTACCGGGAAACCATTTCCGACCTCTTATTGGAGAACTTCAGTCATCAATGGACAGACTGGGCACACAAAAACGGTAGTATCACCCGTAATCAGGCACATGGTTCGCCCGGTAATCTGATTGATATCTATGCTTCCGTGGATATTCCGGAATGTGAAGGTTTCGGACTGTCGCAGTTCCACATCGAAGGATTGCGTCAGGACTCATTGACCAAAAAGAATGATTCGGACCTGTCTATGCTGAAATATGCCTCCTCGGCAGCTCATATTGCAGGAAAAACGTATACTTCTTCCGAGACATTTACATGGCTGACGGAGCATTTCCGTACTTCCCTGTCGCAATGTAAACCGGATATGGATTTGATGTTTGTTTCCGGAGTCAATCACATGTTTTTCCACGGCACTCCGTATTCTCCGAAAGAAGCCGAATGGCCCGGATGGTTGTTCTACGCTTCTATCAATATGAGTCCGACAAACAGTATTTGGCGTGATGCCCCTTCGTTCTTCAACTATATCACCCGTTGCCAGAGCTTTCTGCAAATGGGACGGCCGGATAATGATTTCCTGATTTATCTTCCGGTATATGATATGTGGAATGAGCAACCGGGACGATTGTTATTATTCACGATACACCACATGGATAAACTGGCTCCTAAGTTTATCGACGCTATCCATCGCATCAACAACAGCGGGTATGACGGGGATTATATTTCCGATAACTTTATTCGCAGTACACGTTTCAAAGACGGACAGTTGGTTACTTCAGGCGGAACGGGCTACAAAGCATTGGTAGTGCCTGCTGCACACCTAATGCCGAGTGATGTATTGGCACATCTTTATGAACTGGCCAAACAGGGAGCTACTATCGTATTCCTCGAAAATTATCCGACAGATGTACCGGGATACGGTCAGTTGGAACAAAAACGCCAAAGTTACCAGCGTACGCTCCGGCAACTTCCGGCTGTTTCTTTCTCGGAAACAACCGTTACTCCAATCGGAAAGGGGAAGATTATCACAGGAACGGATTATGCACGCACATTGGCCAGCTGCAATATTTCTCCCGAAGAAATGAAAACCAAATTCGGACTACAAGCGATCCGAAGAGTGAATGATACGGGACACCACTATTTCATCTCTTCCTTGCAAAATAAAGGAGTGGACGGTTGGATCACATTGGGAACGAATGCAGCCGCAGCCGCTCTCTTCAATCCCATGACCGGAGAATGTGGTGAAGCTAAGGTAAGACAGGCAAACGGAAAAACACAAGTCTATCTGCAATTAAAATCCGGTGAATCGTTCATTCTGCAAACATATCAACAACCTTTGCAGGCATCCAAACCGTGGAAGTATGTCAAAGAGCAACCTTTCAGTCTTCGTCTGGATCATGGTTGGAAGTTACACTTCGCCGAAAGCAAACCGGAAATTCAAGGAACATTTGATATAGATCGCCCCTGTTCATGGACCCATATCGATCATCCGGCAGCCCAAACGAACATGGGAACCGGTGTTTATTCCTTAGACATCGAATTGCCGACTTTGCAGGCCGACGACTGGATTCTTGATTTGGGAGATGTACGCGAAAGTGCCCGTGTCCGCATCAACGGACAGGAAGCGGGATGCGCATGGGCAGTGCCTTATCAACTAAAGGTGGGCCAGTTCTTAAAACCCGGAAAAAACCACATCGAGATAGAAGTCACGAATCTCCCTGCGAATCGAATTACAGAATTAGACAGGCAGGGAGTGCAGTGGCGCAAATTCAAAGAAATCAATATTGTTGATTTGAACTATCGTCCGGCCAATTATGGACATTGGAGTCCATTACCCTCCGGCTTGAATAGTGAGGTACGGCTGATTCCGGTAAATGTGATGCCATAGTTGAGGCATTGTCATATCATCATACTGCAACAAACTAGTTTTTCAATCTTGTACTTAAGACTTTTCAGTGCAAAGATTAGTAGTTTTTTATGCAGTCGGTAAGTCGTCCCGTTACAATGGGACAATAGGCACATTGCAAAGTGACCAATATCACCTTATAAGATGATATTGGTCACTTTGTAATATGATTACCTGTCTTTGGGAAGATGAGAAGCACTAAAGATACAAAATTTAATAGTAAAAAGCAAGAGTGAGACAGGAAATATAGCTTCATCCCCTGAATGGATTGATTTTATTTCCGAACCGGGGAATGGACTTAAAAGACTATTTTAAATCCATTACAGCCTGCTCCAACTGTTTCAATGCTTTTTCCAGCGTAACACGCGGACAAGCAACGTTCAACCGCATAAATCCCTCGCCTTCCTTACCGAATGTTGTTCCATCATTCAGCGCCAGATGAGCACCTTCTACAAAAAGACGGTTCAGTTCTTCCTGATTGAGTCCCAATGCGCGGCAATCCAGAAAGATCAAGTAAGAGGCTTGCGGACGGATCATCTTGATAGCAGGAATATGTTCTTTCAAATACGTTTCAGTGAAATCCACATTTCCTTTAATATATGCTACCACTTGGTCCAGCCATTCTGTACCATGACTGTAAGCAGCTGCTACACTTAAATAAGCAAAGAGATGTCCTTCGCTAAACTCGCTTGCTTCCATATATGTCTGGAAACGGTGACGAAGTTCGTCGTTCTCAATAATTGCATAAGAACTAGCCAATCCCGGCATGTTGAATGCCTTGCTGGGAGACATAAAGACAAGAGAGTTCATCCGTGCCTTCTCTGAAATCAAAGCAAAGGTAGGATGTTTGTATGGAGGTAGGGTTAAGTCAGCATGAATCTCGTCAGAGATAACCAATGTGCCGCTTTCATAGCAGATGTCGGCTATTTGAGACAGTTCCTCTTTGGTCCATACACGTCCACCCGGGTTATGGGGGTTGCTTAGAATAAGCAATTTGCATCCTTGAATATCTTGACGGAAGCGGTTGAAATCAATATAATATTGTTCATCTTTCAGGACTAACGGGCTGAATACCACTTCACGTTCATTCTTTTGAGTGACTAAAAAGAAAGGATGATAAACAGGGGGCATTACCATTATCTTATCTCCTTTTTGCGTAAAGCAGTGGATCACAAAAGCCAAGCCGCGAACAATACCGGGAGTGAAAGTCAACATCTCTTCACGAATCGCCCAACCATGGCGCTCCTTCACCCAGTTAATAATAGACTCCGACCATTCTTTGCAAGCAAATGTATATCCGAGTACTTCATGCTCCAGGCGTTTTTTCAAAGCCTCTATGACAAAAGGAGCTGTGCGGAAATCCATATCAGCTACCCACATTGGAATCAGGTCATTGCGTCCCCAACGATTCTCTACTGCATCCCATTTTACAGAATCTGTACCATGACGGTTTATTATTTCATCAAAATTATAGTTCATACTGCATAATATTGTTAGGTTATGTGTATAATAAACAGTTAGCAAAGATAGTTGTTTTCGTGGTATTACCGAAAGGCAGCCTCTAATTTTGTATGCTCTATCAAAACATAGAGGGCCGGAGCAATACAGCATCCGACCCTCATATTCATACCCTGAAAAAAAACTAAGAACCTATTTGTCTTTATTATTCATTCCAACGATGCACTATAAATCCACGCTTACCATCTTCTGTTTTTAAAGAGATGAAATAGATATGCGGATGGCTCGTCGGACCTGTACCGATACGTTTTTCCAAAATAAACTCGGTCAGTTTAACGGCAGAGGCTGCTTTGTCTGTATACGAAGTCTTAGTGTCATTGATAGTCGTTTCAAACTTCGGATTACGGTTGGCAGCATTCACACAATTTAAATTGTTTGCCCAACCACCGTTAAAGTAGACATAATATGTATCTTTCACTTCACCGTTTTGTTGATACCAGTACATATCTTTTGGCGTCGCATAAGATCCGGTACTGGAAACTCCGGCCGTGTTAATATCGGCACGATAACCATCCCAATAAATACGTGGCGTCGGGTCGTCAAGATTGAGCGGTACCCATAAATCTATGGAACGGCTTTCCTTTTCCTGGTCGGTCACAGTAATAGTTGTACCACCGTCACCTACCACAGTAACAGTTACTGTAGTGCCGGAGATTGCTACAGTAGCTACCCCTTCATTCAGAGATTTAACGGTATAACCGCCATTACCGGTCAGTATTTTCATTTCACGAAGAATAACACCGTCATTATCCAGACGCAATACTTCCACTCCCTCCGGGAGCGATTCGAGTGTCAGTTCCTGAAGTTTACGTACTTCAACCGTCATGAGAGCACGATTGTAGCTATCATCCGAAAGGCGAACGATGGTGCTACCTATGTCACTGCCTGTCAACAGTATCTCGTTGCCAACCACCTCGGCAGTCACCACATCCTCATTATCACTCTCTACACGATAATTCACACCGTCCAAACCAATACCGATATGCAGGACTTCTCCCTCAACGAGCACCGGATTGTGCGTAGTAAGCGGAACATTGACATAAGGGTAATACACATCTTTGTCATTTTCACATCCCGTCATCAAGCAGAGAAGAGCTAGAAAAGGGATAAAGGATAAATATTTTATTAGTTTCATTGATTCAAGATTTTTAAAGCCCGATTAAATCTCCCCAAGGGAATATCCGGACAGACTGTTAGTTTTATCAAGTTCTGCAATATCCCGTCTTATTAAAACAGAAAGAAACATAATTGCCATCCCATTAATAATTAGGATTCTGATTTATCGGCCTGCTGCAACGAGGCACCTTACTGCCTACTTTTGTACATTACGAATGGTTTGGCAATATCAAAATTAACCATGACGAACTTTTCATCCGGATCATCGAGAAACTGCTTCCTATCGTAGAAGCGAATAATGAACCCAGAAAGGTTATCGTATTGTCCGACGTGCTTTTCTCGTTTGACGGAATGAGCGAAACGGCATTGACTTTCAAAATAAAAGCACTCAAGAAACTTGGACAAAAAGCGTATGCACAAAGTGTTTATGACCGTTTCCAAAAGGAGTACCAGCAACTCTATGGAGAGAAGTATAAGGAGAATTCGTTAGAAGAATAAAGACTTGATGCCATGCTTGGGAAACTTTTTTAGTCAAAAGAATAAAGGAACCTATTATAATTAATCATTTTATTAGGCACTTTTAAATAATTGTGTTCCTATCGATAAGAGTAGAGACTTAAAAAAAGCATAAGAGAAATCTCCTAATTGCTATTTACATAGAAAAATAGTACTTTTGTACTCCATTCAAAAAAGAATTTATGACGAAAGCATTATTTTTTGATATAGACGGAACATTGGTCAGTTTTGAAACTCACCGCATCCCGTCGTCTACCATTGAGGCACTGGAAGCCGCCCGTGCAAAAGGACTGAAGATATTTATCGCTACGGGACGTCCGAAAGCCATTATCAACAACCTCTCCGAATTGCAAGACCGGAATCTGATTGATGGATATATCACCATGAACGGGGCTTACTGCTTTGTCGGGGAACAGGTAATCTATAAAAGTGCCATCCCCCAGGACGAAGTAAAAGCGATGGGAGATTTCTGCGAGAAAAAAGGCGTTCCCTGTATCTTTGTAGAGGAACACAACATTTCCGTTTGCCAGCCCAATGACATGGTGAAAAAGATATTCTATGATTTCCTGCACGTGAATGTGATTCCGACTGTATCTTTCGAGGAGGCAACCAGTAAGGAAGTCATCCAAATGACACCCTTTATCACGGAAGAGGAAGAAAAAGAAATCCGTCCGTCTATTCCTACCTGCGAGATAGGCCGATGGTATCCTGCATTTGCCGATGTGACCGCCAAAGGAGACACCAAGCAAAAGGGCATTGATGAAATAATCCGCTATTTTGATATTAAACTCGAAGATACCATGGCTTTCGGAGACGGAGGAAATGACATCAGCATGCTCCGCCATGCAGCCATCGGAGTAGCCATGGGACAAGCCAAAGAGGATGTGAAAGCCGCTGCCGATTATGTGACAGCTCCCATCGACGAGGATGGCATCAGCAAGGCAATGAAGCATTTTGGTATTATCTGATTATGAGCGTAGACACCAATAACGCAGCGTTTCAAGACGCCCTGAACCTGATTCAATATACGCGTCAATCGGTTTTCCTGACCGGGAAAGCGGGTACAGGGAAATCTACATTCCTGCGTTACGTCTGCGAAAATACCAAAAAGAAACACGTTGTACTCGCCCCGACAGGCATCGCTGCTATCAATGCCGGAGGAAGTACGATGCATAGTTTCTTCAAACTCCCTTTCTATCCGCTGCTGCCGGATGACCCGAACTTGAGTCTCCAGCGTGGTCGTATCCATGATTTTTTCAAATACACCAAGCCTCACCGGAAGCTGTTGGAACAAATAGAACTGGTCATCATCGACGAGATTTCAATGGTAAGGGCGGATATCATTGATGCCATCGACCGAATCCTACGTGTATACTCTCATAATCTGCGCGAACCTTTCGGAGGAAAACAACTGTTATTGGTAGGCGACGTATTCCAACTGGAGCCCGTCGTAAAAAACGACGAACGGGAAATATTGAACCGCTTCTATCCTACACCCTATTTTTTCTCTGCCAGAGTATTCGGCCAGATAGACCTGGTATCCATCGAACTTCAAAAGGTATACCGCCAAACAGACCCCGTTTTTGTCGGCGTCCTCGACCATATCCGGAACAATACAGCCGGAGCGGCTGATCTGCAACTACTGAACACCCGTTATGGAAGCCAGATAGAAGAATCGGAAGCTGATATGTATATCACTCTGGCCACCCGTAGAGACACGGTAGACTCTATCAACGAAAAGAAACTGGCGGAACTTCCCGGAGACCCAATTACTTTTGAAGGAGTCATCGAAGGAGATTTCCCCGAAAGCAGTCTACCCACCTCACAAGAGCTCGTACTGAAACCCGGTGCACAAATCATCTTTATTAAAAATGATTTCGACCGCAGGTGGGTAAACGGTACCATTGGTGTCATTGCCGGAATTGATGAGGAAGAAGAAACCATCTACGTTATCACCGACGATGGAAAAGAATGTGACGTAAAGCGTGAATCATGGCGCAATATCCGTTATCGCTACAACGAAAAGACAAAAGAAATAGAAGAAGAAGTCTTAGGTAGCTTCACACAATATCCCATTCGGTTAGCTTGGGCCATCACTGTCCATAAGAGTCAGGGACTGACTTTCAGCCGTGTAGTCATCGACTTCACAGGTGGTGTATTTGCAGGTGGACAAGCATACGTGGCACTAAGCCGCTGTACCTCACTGGACGGTATTCAGCTCAAAAAGCCTATTAACCGTGCTGACGTCTTCGTCCGCCCCGAAATCGTAAACTTTGCCGGACGTTTCAACGACCGGCAGGCTATCGACAAAGCTCTGAAACAAGCGCAGGCCGACGTGCAATACGCTGCTGCTTCACGCGCTTTCGACAAAGGAGACATGGAGGAATGTCTGGAACAGTTTTTCCGCGCCATTCATTCCCGCTATGATATTGAGAAATCTGTTCCCCGCCGTTTTATCCGACGTAAACTTGGTGTCATAAACACCTTGAAAGAGCAGAATAAGAAACTCAAAGAGCAAATGCGCGAACAGCAGGAACGCCTCCGCCAATATGCTCACGAATATCTATTAATGGGTAACGAATGTATCACCCAGGCACACGACTCACGTGCCGCCCTCGCCAACTACGACAAGGCACTTAGTCTCGACCCTAATTATGTGGATGCCTGGATACGCAAAGGAATCACTCTCTTCAACAACAAAGAGTATTTCGATGCTGAAAACTGCTTCAACACTGCAGTCACCCTCTATCCGGCAAACTTTAAAGCTGTCTATAACCGCGGAAAGCTCCGGCTAAAAACAGAAAACACAGAAGGTGCCATTGCCGACCTGGACAAGGCCACTAGCCTGAAACCGGAACATGCCGGTGCACACGAACTCTTCGGAGACGCTCTGTTGAAAGTCGGGAAAGAAGGAGAAGCCGCCTTACAATGGAGAATTGCAGAAGAACTTAGAAAGAAAAAATAGCCTATTCTTCCCGACCTCCGCACCTATCCATCTTTGTCATCTACACACTTACATAAAAATCATCCTACACACAATATCTCCATCAAACAGTGCCCCCCGCATGGCCTCCCGGCCTCGTTTTTCCGACGTCAAGTGCAGGTGTTTCCTCCGGCGTTAAAAAGGGCAGACACTCGCTACGCTCAAACAGTCTGCCCTTTTTAACGCCGGAGAAAACACCGGAGTAGTCGGAAAAACGCAGCCTTGATTCTTTCTTTTTGGTTCCTTTTCTTTCGTATCAAGACGAAAGAAAAAGAACTGATTCTCCCTCTATATCAAAAACTTTTATTAGTTTTGCTCTTTGTAATATCTCAAACTCTTAAAATAGAAGCAAATGAAAAAAGGTTTGAAAATCGCAGCTATCACAGTAGGAGTCATCATCATTCTGATGTTCCTTCTTCCTTTCGCCTTCCAGGGAAAGATAGCCGACATTGTAAAAACAGAAGGCAACAAGATGCTTAATGCACAATTTGACTTTAAGAACCTTAACATTAGCCTGTTCCGTAACTTTCCACAGGCTTCTGTCACTCTCGAGGATTTCTGGTTAAAAGGTACTGGTGAATTTGCCAACGACACCCTTGTACAGGCCGGAGAAGTTACTGCCGCAGTCAACTTATTCTCTCTTTTCGGAGATAGCGGTTACGATATTTCTAAAATATTTATTGAAGATACACGTTTACATGCCATTGTATTGCCGGACGGACGTGCCAACTGGGATATTATGAAACCGGATACAACAGCAACAGCCGAAGCTCCTGTTTCAGAAGAAGAAGCATCTTCTCCTTTCAAAGTGAAGCTACAACGCTTTGTTATCAAAAACATGAACCTGATTTATGACGATCAACAAGGGAAGATGTATGCTGATATCCGCGACTTTAACGCAGTCTGCGCCGGAGACTTAGGAAGTGACCGCACTACTCTGAAGTTGGAAGCGGAAACCAAATCACTTACTTACAAGATGAATGGAATCCCTTTCCTGGCCAATGCCAATATCTCCGCAACAATGGATGTGAATGCCGACCTTGCCAATAACAAATACACATTAAAAGACAACACCATCCGCCTCAACGCCATTCAGGCAGGTATCGACGGTTGGGTAGCCTTGAAAGATCCGGCTATCGACATGGACTTGAAACTTAACACGAACGATATCGGGTTTAAGGAAATCTTGTCACTGATTCCAGCCATTTATGCAACGGAATTCTCCAGTCTGAAAACAGACGGAACCGCTACGCTTACTGCAACGGCCAAAGGTATCTTGCAAGGCGACACCGTTCCTGCATTCAACATTGATATGCAAGTCAAGAATGCCATGTTCCGCTATCCGGCTTTACCGGCAGGAGTGGATCAAATCAATATCAGTGCCAACGTCCAGAACCCGGGAGGAAATATCGACCTGACGACGGTCAATATCAATCCTTTCAGTTTCCGTCTTGCCGGAAATCCGTTTAGCCTGACGGCTAATGTAAAAACACCGATCAGCGATCCGGACTTTAAAGCTGAAGCTAAAGGGATTCTCAATTTAGGTATGATAAAACAAGTCTATCCACTTGGAGATATGGAGTTGAACGGTACCATTGACGCCGATATGCAAATGTCAGGACGCCTTTCCTATATCGAAAAAGAGGAATACGAACGTATGCAAGCTTCAGGTACTATCGGACTGACGGGTATGAAACTCAAAATGAAAGATATGCCGGACGTAGAAATCAAGAAGTCTCTCTTCACTTTCACCCCGAAATACCTCCAGTTGAGCGAGACAACCGTCAACATCGGAAAGAATGATATCACAGCCGACAGTCGGTTTGAAAACTATATCGGTTACGTATTGAAAGGTACTACATTGAAAGGAAACCTGAATATTCGTTCCAACTATTTCAATCTGAACGACTTCATGGCCGCTTCTGCGGATGAAGCGACTGCATCAGAAACTGCGTCTACCGACTCCGTAGCTACAGCTGCCACGGGTATTATGGAAGTTCCCCGCAACATCGACTTCCAAATGGACGCTAACCTGAAACAGGTGTTATTCGATAAGATGTCTTTCAATAATATGAACGGCAAGCTTGTGGTAAAAGATGGCAAAGTGGATATGAAAAACCTCTCCATGAACACCATGGGTGGCAACGTGGTCATGAACGGCTACTACTCCACTGCCAACGTAAAGAAGCCGGAAATGAAAGCCGGATTCAAACTCTCCAATATCGGTTTCGCACAAGCTTACAAAGAATTGGACATGGTGCAGAAGATGGCTCCTATCTTCGAAAACCTGAAAGGTAATTTCTCCGGAAGTATTAATATACTGACAGATTTGGATGCAACCATGAGCCCTGTACTGAATACAATGCAAGGTGATGGCAGCCTTTCCACCCGTGATCTTAGTTTGAGCGGAGTGAAAGCAATCGACGAAATAGCCGATGCCGTTAAACAGCCAAGTCTGAAAGACATGAAGGTGAAAGATATGACACTGGATTTCACCATCAAAGACGGACGCGTAGAAACCAAACCGTTCGATATCAAGATGGGAGACTACACATTGAATCTTTCCGGTAGCACAGGCCTCGATCAAACCATCGACTACTCCGGAAAAGTGAAGTTGCCGACATCTGTAGGCAATATCTCTAAACTAATGACTCTTGACTTGAAGATCGGAGGTTCATTTACCTCTCCGAAAGTCAGCGTCGATACTAAAAGCATGGCCAATCAAGCTGTCGAGGCTGTAGCCGATGAAGCTATCAGCAAACTCGGACAGAAACTGGGACTGGACTCTGCCGCTACCGCTAATAAGGATTCAATCAAACAAAAGGTGACAGAGAAAGCAGCAGAAAAGGCACTGGATTTCTTAAAAAAGAAACTCAAATAAGAGAGAAGGAGAATGAATTATGCTTCTGAAGCTATATGACAAAAATAATAACCCGCAGGATTTACAACGAATCATCGACATCCTGAATGACGGCGGACTGATTATCTATCCCACTGATACGATGTACGCCATCGGCTGTCATGGTTTGAAGGAACGTGCTATAGAACGGATATGCCGGATCAAAGAGATAGACCCTAGAAAGAACAATCTGTCTATCATCTGTTATGACTTGAGTAGCATCAGCGAATATGCGAAAGTAGACAATAATATATTCAAGCTGATGAAGCATAATCTTCCAGGGCCATTCACCTTTATTTTGAACGGAACCAACCGGTTACCCAAAATCTTCCGCAACCGGAAAGAAGTGGGTATCCGTATGCCGGATAATAATATCATCCGCGAAATCGCACGCCTGCTGGATGCTCCCATTATGACGACCACTCTGCCCTACGAAGAGCATGAGGACTTGGAATATATGACAGATCCCGAACTGATAGATGAGAAGTTCGGTGACATTGTCGATCTGGTCATTGACGGAGGTATCGGAGGTATAGAACCTTCCACTGTAGTGAAATGTACCGACGACGAACTGGAAATCATCCGGCAAGGGAAAGGCTGGCTGGAAGAGGTATAAAAGCCGAAAAATGAATCGAACTGGTATGCTATATGATAGGAACGTGAATAAATAAGTTTTATTATTAGTAGCATGCCAGTTCGTTTATACACAGCAAAACAACGATTGGTTATCCCCCCAACAAACCAAAACCATCATATTCATCATGAAAAAATTAAATCACATCGGCATCTTTCTTGTATGTCTATTCATTACTATCCAATCATTTGCAAGTGAACCCATACGGGTAGCGTGCATAGGAAACAGTATTACTTATGGAGCATTCATCCCCAACCGGGAAATGAACTGCTATCCGGCACAACTTCAAGCTTATCTGGGAGATGGGTATGAGGTCAAAAACTTCGGAGCCTCTGGTCGAACTATATTGTCTAAAGGAGATTACCCATATTCCGAAACAGATACCTACAAAGCATCTCTGGAATATCAGCCCGATATTGTATTAATCAAATTAGGTACTAACGATACCAAACCGCAAAACTGGAAATACAAAAACGAATTCAAAGACAATTACCAGACATTAATTGACACATACCGGAATCTGAAATCACATCCACGTATTATTCTCCTGACTCCTATCCGTTGTTTCCTGCCGGAGGGTTCGGAAATCAATGCACAACTGATAGAAAACGAGGTACGCCCCACGGTGGAAGAATTGGCTTGGAAAAATCAACTGGAAATTATCAATCTGTTTAATCTCTTCGGCGACCAGTGGGATTCGGTTATGCTACCGGACAAACTACACCCCTCTTCTATCGGAGCAGGAGTCATGGCCCAAAAGATATATGAATATCTCGCTGTAAAAACAACAGCTTCTCCAACAAAGCTGCAGACATCACTGGGAATACAAGATGCCAAACGATTCAACTTCCATGGACACCAAGGGTATGAATTTGAGAATGAGGGAGTAAAATGCCTTGTAGTAGAGCCCGCAAAAGAAGCCATAGGAAAACCTTGGATGATTCGTGCACGCTTTTGGGGGCATGAGCCACAGACTGCCATAGCATTATTGGAACATGGCTTTCATATTGTTTACTGTGATGTAGCCGACTTATATGGCTCGGATAAAGCTGTTCAACGCTGGAATAGTTTTTACAAGCGAATGGTGAAAGCCGGATTCAACAAGAAAGTGGCACTTGAAGGGATGAGTCGTGGCGGGCTGATTGTCTATAACTGGGCGGCACAAAACCCGGAAAAAGTGGCATGTATTTATGCAGATGCCCCCGTAATGGACTTCAAAAGTTGGCCTATGGGACAAGGTAAATCTGCCGGTTCCGCCATGGATACGAAACAATTTCTCAATGCTTACGGTTTTAAAAACGAAGCTGAAGCGTTGAACTGGAAAAAGAATCCGATAGACTGTGCACCGACAATGGCAAAAGCCGGAATCCCCATCCTGCACGTGGTAGGTGATGCTGACCAAGTGGTGTCGGTTGCTGAAAACACAGCCATTTTCGAACAACGTATGGAGGAATTGCATGCACCAATTACTATTATTCATAAGCCTGGAGTGGATCATCACCCGCACTCCCTCAACAATCCCGAGCCTATTGTGCAGTTCATCCTCAAAGCTACGAACAGGGCGGAAAATATGTGTGTGCATCCTGTACCGGGAAATGAATTCCGTTCGGCAGCCGGATGGACCCAAAACTCGGACTGGAACAGCGTAGCAAAAGACATAACCGCCACTCTCAATGGGAAACATTTAAAACTGTTGTTATTGGGAAATTCCATCACACAAGGTTGGGGAGGTAACAGAAAAGAAGTGACTTACAAGCCCGGCAAAGAGGCTATGGACAATGCCATAGGAAAGGATAATTGGGAAAGTGCCGGCATATCCGGCGACCGCACGCAAAACCTGCTTTGGCGTGTCCGTTATGATAACTACAATAGTTGCCACCCTGAAAACATAGTGATTGCCATTGGAATTAATAATCTGATAAGTGGAAAAGACAGTCCTGAAAACACGGCTGAAGGAATTATCGCAGTAGCCAATGAAGTACGGAAGCAATTCCCCGAATCACGTATCATTCTTTTAGGTCTGTTTCCATCCGGTAAGGAACAACAGAGTAAAGTGCGCACACAATGTGATAAGATTCATGACATATTACAACATCACCGATTCGAGAAAGTTGAATATATCAATCCCACCAAATGGTTCACCGAAGCGGACGGAACTATGAAAGACGGACTTTATGGAAATGATTACATTCATTTCACTGGTGAAGGATATAAAGTAGCAGCAACAGAAATAGCCAAAATACTTGCTCGTTAGACAATCATCCAAAATCTAATCTTCACATAATAGTATCAGAAATTAAAAGGGCTGCGTCACATTTTCAGTGCGCAGCCCTTATTTCTATTATTTCATCACAAATTACTTAATCAATGATTCTGGATCCAAATGAGCAGATTCGATATCTTTGAAGTAACGGTAAGTACCCACTTTCAATTCAGCTGTAGCAGCATCATCACAAACGATAATACCCTTTTCATGCATTTGCAATGCACTGATTGTCCACATCTGTGTGATAGCACCTTCTACCGCATGATACAAAGCACGAGCTTTGTTATGACCATTTACAATAATCATCACTTCTTTTGCAGAAAGCACAGTACCTACTCCCACTGTCAAAGAAGTCTTAGGAACTTTGTTGATGTCATTATCAAAGAAACGGGAGTTAGCAATGATGGTATCCATTGTTAACGTTTTCTGACGAGTGCGTGAAGTCAATGAAGATCCCGGTTCGTTGAATGCAATATGTCCGTCAGGACCAATACCACCCATGAACAGGTCGATGCCACCGTATGACTTGATCTTTTCTTCGTAACGTGCACATTCTGCATCCAGATCCGGAGCGTTACCATTCAGAATATTAGTATTCTCGGGTTTAATGTCGATATGACCGAAAAAGTTATTCCACATGAAAGAATAATAGCTTTCCGGATGTTCTTTCGGCAATCCTACATATTCGTCCATGTTGAATGTTACCACATTCTGGAAGGAAACGATTCCTTTCTTATTCAGGTCGATCAAAGCTTTATACATGCCCAGAGGAGATGATCCGGTGGGACAGCCCAATACAAATGGTTTCTCGGGGGTTGGATTGGCAGCTTTTATTTTAGCGGCAACGTAATGTGCAGCCCACAGAGATACGGACTGGTAGTCCGGCTGAATAATAAGTCTCATAAGTCGATTATTTTATAGGTTAGTTAATAAATTATCTCATTCACTGTTTTAACGATCTTTCTTCAAACGGTCCGCCATGGCACGTGCCAGATTTTCGCACTGGGTATAAGTCAGGTCTTTCATAGCCTGCTTCATCTCCACCGGATCACCGATCAATTCGAATTTACTCTTTTCAGCAAACTCCGCCAGACGTTTCACCGCAGCACCTGCCCATGCAAAAGAACCGAAGTAACCCAAATAGCGTCCCTTCACCTCACGCAGCAGAATCTTTGAAAGCAGCGCTTCCACCTCCGGAAATATCTGATTACTATACGTAGGAGAACCGATAATCAATCCCTTATAACGGAAAATATCCGCTATGATATAAGAAGGATGACTCTTTGTTACGTTATGCATAACGATATTCTTAACCCCCTGTGCAGAAAGCTCTTCAGCAATAGCTTCCGCCATCTGCTCTGTATTTCCATACATGCTTCCGTAGGCAATAACAACACCTTCATCCGCATCATAACGACTCAAACGATCATATATGCCGATCACCTTTGCAATATTCTCTGTCCATACAGGTCCGTGAGTAGAACAAATGGCAGAAATGGGAAGTCCACCTAATTTCTGCAAAGCCCTTTGCACGGGGCTTCCGTATTTACCAACGATATTAGAGTAGTAACGAACCATTTCTCCCCAGTACTTATCGACATTGATCCGGGTATCCAGGAATCCGCCATCTACAGTACCAAAACATCCGAATCCGTCACCGGAGAAAAGAACTCCATCCGTTTCATCAAAAGTCATCATCGTTTCCGGCCAATGCACCATTGGAGTCATATAAAAACGCAGTTTGTGACGTCCTAAAGCGAGGAAATCACCGTCCTTTACCAGATATTGTTCACCGGTTACCCCATAGAAACCTTCAATCATACCGAATGTTTGCTTATTACCCACGATAATAATTTCCGGATAATGTTGTTTAATCAATCGGATAGATCCCGAATGATCCGGTTCCATGTGATTTATAATCAAATAATTAATGGGACGTTCTCCAATCACTTGCTTGATTTTACGCAAGTAGACTTCAAAATAACAGATATCTACCGTATCTACCAATGCCACCATTTCATCATCAATCAGATAAGAGTTATATGAAACTCCATAGGGCAATGGCCACATCGCTTCAAATCTGTGCTTGTTACGGTCATTTACTCCCACATAGTGGACATTTCCTTTAATTCTTGTTTTACTTTCCATCTTTCAAATCCATTAAATATTTCTTCCACTATTCTATACTCCGCAAAACAGCTATTTATTAAGTGGTAAGTTTATCGTTTGCAAAAATAATCCTTTTTTCCGAATCCCTATACTTCTTACCTTGATAAGCACCTCTTTCTTTCATTCTTTTTTGTAAACGAGCTACAAATTCATAATTTTTCAATCCCCAGTCCGGAGCTATTAATAAATCTTTAGGAGATTGGGAAACAAAACGTTCCACAACCATATCGGGACGGAGATGTTCTACATAATCAATCACCAGATCAATATATTCCTCAACCTCGTTAAACAAATGAAAGCCAGCAGGAGTTACGTCATACTCATGCGCCATTCGCGTACCACGGATCAACTGTAACTGATGGATTTTAAGTGTAGCTAAAGGCAGATCGGAAAGAATTTCGGCATGTGCCACCATTGTATCATGTGTTTCTCCCGGAAGTCCGAGGATGATATGTCCACCTGTCAGGATACCACAGGCCGCTGTCTGACACACAGCTTCTACTGTATCTGCATAAGTATGCCCCCGATTGATGCGTTTTAAGGTTTCATCACAAGTGCTTTCGATCCCATATTCTACCATGAGAAACGTATGTTTGTTCAAATCTTCCAGATAACGCAACAAACTTTCCGGCATACAATCGGGACGCGTACCAATCACCAGCCCGACTACCCCATCCACCGCCAATGCTTCCTCATACTTACGCTTCAAGCCTTCCAACTCCGCATATGTATTGGTGTAGGCCTGAAAATAGGCCAAATATTTCATTTCCGGATATTTATGGGCAAAAAAGCATTTACCTTCTTCCAATTGAATTGCAATAGATTTCTCTGTCCGACAATAATCCGGATTAAAAGTCTGGTTATTGCAGTAAGTACATCCACCCCACCCTTTTGTACCATCACGATTGGGGCAAGTGAAACCTGCATTCAATGAAATCTTTTGTACTTTGTAAGGAAAATATTTCCGTAAAAAAGTAGGGAAATCATTATATAATAGCTGTGTAGACATATTCATTCACTTCATTCTTTATTTTACCTACAAACATAAGCAAAATCAACGAGTTACGGAAAGTTGGCACAAAATATCTTCAATATATTAAAAATTTCATAAATACCATAAGATAAATTAATAAATATTGCAATTCGAAAAACTATTTAATTAGCTTTGCTATGATTTTAGGCATTGGCAGGAGGATACTTGTGAAAGTCTTGTGCAATTTATTCCCCAATTATGATTTCATCTCACCATACCCCATGCAACTCTTGTCAATAAAATTATCCTCTTTATAATCTTATTCAGATTATAAAGAGGATTTTTTTAACTAATATTACTCTCTTATTTTTGTTCAAAACACAACATAGAGATCAATGCTGTATAGGATGAAGAGGAAAAAATAGGAAAAAACGAGTATTATTCGTTCAAACCGCTTATCGGACTTTCCATTCTGCATTGTTTTGTTTATTTTTGCTATAAACATTAAAGTAACTACTATGAAACGGCTCCATACTTTATTTCTTCTTCTAACAATAGCGATCGATATAGCTGCTCAACCTATCTGCCAAGTTAAACATTTCTCCGTGAGTGACGGTCTCGCTCAAGGTAATGTAATGAGCATTTTACAGGATCAGAAAGGGCTTGTTTGGTTTAGTACCTGGAACGGGCTTAACAAGTTTGACGGATACACTTTTAAGACATATAAAACTTCGCAAGAGAGTAAATATGCATTCGGCAGTAATCGCATGGGAACTATTTCAGAAAGCAAATACGGAGATATATGGTGCCCCACTTACGATGGACAAGCCTGTCTTTTTGATGTGGAAACCGAGAAGTTTATTGATGTTCTCCAACCTATTGAACTTTCCACGAAACAAACTAACAATGTTACACGCATTTATTCGCTGGAGAAAGGGATTGCCTGGATTCTCTGTGAAAGCGGATATGCATTCAGAGTGGACGAACAATTATGCAAAAAAGGAGAAGGTATCACACTTTATTCAGCTTCCAACCACAACCTGAAAGGATATCAAATATTTAACATTTATCAAGACTCTGAAGAAGATGAATGGATATTGACAGACAAAGGTGTTTCCATCATAGGAAAGAAAACACTGGATACTGACTTTCCTTTCCAGTTCATCACCCAAATAAAGGAAACGATCTATCTGATTGCAGAAAATGACAAGTTAGCCAGATATGACTTCCACACTAAAAAACTGAAATTCGTAGATATTCCTTATCCGCATCATAAAATAAACAATGTCACCACCATAGGAAAAGATATGCTGGCCTTGGGAACGGATAATGGAGTGATTTTGTATTCTATCCCGAAGAACAGTTTCCAGCAAATAGACATCCGTACAGCTACCCAAACTTCCAACGATGTAGAATCTGTCTATCAAGACCACTTGGGAGATATCTGGATTTTTTCAAAAGATCCGGGCATTGTCCATCTTAACCTCGTGACCAATGAAAAAGAGCATCTGTTCACCCCAAAAGATGAGATTATCAAGCATGGGCGTAAAAGTCGCAAACTTATTTTTGAAGATAATGCGAAAAACCTATGGTTACTCCCCACGGAAGGAAACTTTTGCTACTATGACCGGAAAGAAAGAACTCTCAAACCGCTTCTTACGGATATCAATAATCCTAAGTCTATTTTCAGTCCGTTAGTCAGGTCTTATACATTGGATAATCAGGGAAACTGTTGGTTTGCAACAGCACGTGGTGTAGAGAAACTATGCTTCTTTCCACAGAGCTATCAATTTAACCTGACTGATTACGAGGCAGAAACACGTGCATTCCTGCAAGACAGCAATAAACGTCTATGGACAGCATCGAAATCTAATTATATCCAAATATTCGCACCGGATGGTAACCTGGTGGGGTACTTATCCAAACAAGGAAATATCATTAAGGAAAAACAATCGTTCTATAATGGGGTATATTCAATTCTGGAAGACAAAGATGGAAATATATGGTTGGGGACTAAAGAAATCGGACTTTTCCAACTTAAAAAGACAGGAGCAAATCATTACTCTATTCACCATTTTGAACACCAGACAAATGATCCTTATAGTTTAAGCAGTAATAGCATTTATGCTATCTTTCAGGACAGTCGTAATAATATTTGGATAGGATGTTATGGGGGTGGATTAAATCTGCTGGCACAAGCTAAAGATGGAAAAGTTTCATTTATTCATAGTAATAATGAGTTAAGAAACTATCCCATAGCTTACGGTATGAAAGTACGCAATATTGCAGAAGCTCCGGGAGGAGTGATTTTAGTGGGAACGACTAACGGACTGCTGACATTCTCGAACAACTTCGAACGCCTGGAAGAGATTAAATTCTACCGGAATATCCGTAGACCGGGAGATAAAAACAGTCTTAGTGCCAACGATATCATGCATATCTATACAGACAAGAATAAAACCACTTATATCATCAGTTTCACCGGAGGCGTAAATAAAGTGATATCTCCCAATCTGCTGAACGAGAATATCCAATTCAGAAACTACGACAAGAACAACGGGCTGGCGTCCGATTTGGCACTATCAATGATTGAAGATACACAGAATCAGCTATGGGTTGTTTCGGAGATTGCGCTCTCCAAATTCGATCCAGCCAAAGAAACTTTTGAGAACTATGAATTAAGTTCCATCTATCAGGAATTCAATTTCTCCGAAGCTCTTCCTATTATCAATGCCCGCAACCAAATTATCTTAGGAACTGATAAAGGCTTTCTGGAAGTTTCTCCGGAGAAGATGCGGAAGAGTAGCTATGTCCCTCCTATTGTGTTTACGGGACTCAAGATTCAAGGACACCTTACCGATCACTCTATTGACAATCTGGAAGAATTGGAACTGGAGCCCTCTCAAAGGAATGTAACTTTCCAGTTTGCTGCACTTGATTATGTCAATCCAAAAGGGATTTTATATGCCTATCGCCTGCAAGGACTAGAAGAAGAATGGAATGAAGCAGATAATAACCGTTCCGCTAGCTACATCAACTTACCTGCAGGCAAATATCAGTTGCAGATAAAGTCAACAAACAGTGACGGGGTCTGGGTGGACAATGTACGGACTCTATCTATACATGTACTCCCCACCTTTTGGGAAACCTACTGGGCATGGCTGCTCTATTTCATTCTATTCATACTCTTTACGGCAAGCATCGTATATGTATTATTTTACATCTACCGGTTACGTCACAGAGTGGATATGGAACAACAATTAGCAAATATCAAACTGCGATTCTTTACTGACATATCTCATGAATTACGTACTCCGCTAACTTTAATCAGTAGCCCTGTGACAGAGGTATTAGAGAATGAGCCGCTTTCTCCTTCCGCCCGTGAGCATTTGACTTTGGTACATCAGAACACAGAGCGCATGCTCCGACTGATGAATCAGATTCTGGATTTCCGCAAGATTCAGAATCAGAAAATGAAACTACTGATTGAAGAGACCGATTTGATTCCACTTTTGCAAAAGGTGATGAGTAGCTTCAAACTGATAGCTGAAGAAAAGAACATAAACTATCAGCTGACTTCTACCATCCAGTCGGTATATAGCTGGGTGGATAGAGATAAGTTTGAAAAGATATTCTTCAATCTGCTTTCCAATGCATTCAAATATACACCTGCCGACAAGTCGATTACAGTCAATATCACAACGAAAGAGAAGACGGTAGAGATAGAGGTTGCAGACGAAGGAATCGGAATTGCAGTAGAAAAGCAACATTCCTTGTTCCAACGCTTCGAGTCATTGGTAAAACAGAATATTCTGCAACCATCTTCCGGCATCGGGCTGTCTCTCGTGAAAGAGATGGTGGAAATGCATCATGGCACTATTACAGTAAATAGTCAACCCGGAATAGGCAGCCGTTTTACAGTAAGCTTGCCTTTACAACGGGAAATTTTCGAAGAGGATGTACAAGTCGAATTTATCCTGAATGATAGTCAGAGTTCAGCACCTCATCCCGTCGATAGCATGAAAGCGCCAGAAGAGGTGGAAGAAAAAGAAGACCTTGAGACTAATTCGGATGGTTTCTCCATATTGGTGGTAGAAGATAATGAAGAGTTAAAGGCTTTTCTGAAAAGTATTTTGTCGGAGAATTATACGGTAATCACAGCTTCCAATGGTGAAGAGGGATTGCAACATGCTGTTGACGACCTGCCCGATCTTATTATCAGCGATGTTATGATGCCGGTGATGGACGGTTTAGAAATGATTAGGCAAATCAAAGAGAACAACAATATTTGCCATATCCCCATCATTGTATTATCAGCCAAAGCCTCTCTGGACGACCGTATCGCCGGATTGGAACAAGGCATTGACGATTATATCACCAAACCTTTCAGTGCTACTTATCTAAAGACCCGTGTAGCCTCCTTGTTACGACAACGCAAAGCATTGCAGGAGCTCTATATGAATAGGCTGATGGAAGGAAAGAATACCTCTTCTCCCGATCCTCTGACTCCTTCACAACCACAGATTACTCCATACGACGAGCAATTTATGAAAAAAGTAATGGCATACATGGAAGAACAGATGGACAATGCCGAACTAACGATTGACGAATTTGCAGAACAGTTGATGCTTAGCCGTACAATCTTCTACCGGAAATTAAAATCAATCGTCGGACTGACACCTGTTGACTTTATACGGGAAATACGTATCAAACGTGCCGTACAACTGATTGACAGCGACGAATATAACTTCTCCCAGGTAGCATATATGACGGGGTTCAACGATCCGAAATATTTCAGCAAGTGCTTCAAGAAAGTGATAGGAATTACCCCGTCAGAATACAAAGAGAGAAAAAAATAACTCTTTGATAAGCATATAAAAAGTCCCTTTATACCCGGTTGTCTCATTATTCGATCAATCAAAATTTGATAGAGTAAACTGATATAAAGGGACTTTTCATACAAGATAAAGAGATTTGCCTGTCAACAACACATCAATATCCAAACTTACATTGACAAACAAACACCTGTTTTTCCGAATCATCATTAAATACTTCTTCTTCAAATCCTCCATATTTATGAATAATACTAAAACCATTCCATTCCAAATATGAATCCAACTCTTGAGGGAAAAACATTCTCATATCCAGATTTTGAATAGAATTGAATTCACCATTGATAAAATAATGCCATTCGATCCGATTAATCTGGGTTTTATTTTCATATCGCATTGTCTGCTTTATCGAAACTTCTCTTCCATCATCAGTTGTATACGTGGCTATTTCCTGCTGCTCTTTCTCATCTTCAACTATATACCGAATATTCGGATTAAAACAATCCAACAGAAATAAGCCTCCGTCTTTGAGGTGATTTTTAACGACATGAAGTACCTTAAATAAATCTTCATTCTCATATAAATGATGGATCGAATTAAATGGAATAAAAATAAGGTCGTACTTCTCCTGTAAATCCAGAGTCCTGATATCCGCCTGAATGAAATTGATTCTTAGTCCAGCCTCGGCAGCTTTCATCTTAGCCTGATGGAGCATTGAAGCAGTGTAATCAACCCCACTTATATCATATCCATCCTTTGCAATAGGAAGAGTAAGTCTGCCAGTTCCACAGCAAAGCTCAAGTATTCGGGCATCCTTGTTTTTAGGTAACCACCGCTTATAAAATTGCAAATCATCCATGCTGGTATTCATTCCATCATAAATATTTGCATCATAAATTAAATCGCCAACTTTATAATCACTATTCATTTGCCTCCTCCAATATCCATTATTTACTATTATTTCTTATACAAACAAGAATATCCCCAACGCACAATGTACCAAAAGGATATTCTATAAATAACCGGAAGTATTACCGGTCGTTCGCAAATGTAGTAAATATCTATAAGCCAGCTATGATT
The DNA here is from genome assembly GCF_040913205.1 of Bacteroides sp. MSSM.1001136sp1_RTP21357st2_D2_RTP21359_211015. Taxonomy (NCBI): domain Bacteria; kingdom Pseudomonadati; phylum Bacteroidota; class Bacteroidia; order Bacteroidales; family Bacteroidaceae; genus Bacteroides; species Bacteroides sp. MSSM.1001136sp1_RTP21357st2_D2_RTP21359_211015. The sequence goes on from NZ_JBDFVF010000006.1 coordinate 194,249, forward strand.
ATCCTCTAAAACCTTTACTTTAGTGATTTTCTATTTCGATAAAGGTTCGATATATGACCTTGCTGGATATTCTACTCAAATATGAAATTCTTAATAGATAAGCTCTTATTTGAACCTCCGAACACAAAATAGACTTTCTCTTTCTTTCGTAATTTCTTTACTTCAAAACTCTGCTTCGTCCACTCCCCGTTAGTAGATTGAATAGTGCAAGAAGCCAACAGTTCCCCTTGTAAAGAACCTCTTCTCATCTCAAGAACTCCTCCCGGATTCAAAGCCTGCAGTTCGAATGTTATCTTTCCGGGTCTTTTCTTAAATGTCAAGTTATTAAACACAAGCCAATCGCTGTCCTTTATATCCGTTAGAAATTGCATCGGACGTTTGCCGACAGGACGAACCAATGTCATCCCTTCCCGGTCGTCATAACGAAAGAAGTCTATTTCCGTAAATGCATCATAATGATTGCCGCGATGCGCACTTTCCAGTTCAAAAGAGTCAAAGTCGGCATATCCGCAAGGATTTCCTTTCATTACATTATAACAACAGAGTGCATGCCGTATCCCTAGAAATCCCCAGAAATTAGAAACACCTTCAGGACCGAAACGATGATATTGGCGATTATCCAAACTATAATGAAAACGAGTAGCCCCTTCTTTCGTTGTTTCTGTGCGCAGATAAATTCTCTGAACATCTTTCAATTCAAGACTATCCACAATCATCTCTGCCGCATTCCGGTTCCCTTTTCTCATTTCAAGCCAAAAGCGGTTGTCCTTCTTTCTGACTCCAAATTGATACATCATTCTTCCCATAATCCCATTTCCGGCAAAGTCACCTTCCTTTAAACCGGACAAGTCTAATAATACCGTGCCCGTGCTATACGGTCCTGTCACCTTTTGAGTTAACGAGTTCCTCGCCCAATAAAAACCTTTGGCATGTTGAGCATATATTCTAAAATAACCCGGCCTGTCCGTCAAGCTCCACTTCTCTTTATACGGAACATGATTAAATTCCCAGACCGGAGCCAATTCCGGTTTGTCAAAAGAATCGGAATGATGAGGATAATTCATCTTATGTTTACCTTTGACTGCCGGTTTCCGATAAGTAACCACTCCTTTCCCCGGTCTGCCTTCCGGTCCGACAACCGGCCATTCATTCTCCCATTTCATAGGATATAACATAAGACACCTCCCCATATAATCGCGATCTTGAAAAGTGTATGCCCAGGATTCTCCTTCAGCCGTTTCTATATACCCACCCTGATGAACACCTGCACCGGCATAATTAATATCATCATCTATCAGAACTTTCGTTTCATAAGGTCCATAAAGGTTTCGTGAACGGCTTATCATCTGCACCCCATCATACCCCAACGCCGGATTAAAGACATAATACCATCCGTTTCTTTTATAAGTGTGACATCCCTCAAACAAATGGCCGTAACCTTCGGGAGCTGTTATAATGAGCGTTCCTTTATCTTGAGGGTCGAGCACTCCCGTAGCATCATCTTTCAACCGCGTCAGATAGATTTTCCCTTTTCCGTGAGTGACATACTTTTTACCGTCATCATCAATAAAAAAGCCGGGATCATACAACCGCTTTTCAAACTTATGCATCGTATAAGGACCTTCCGGCCTCGTACTCTTAAACATGACGAAGCCATCATCCGCAATATTGACTCCTATATAATAAATGCCTTCATCATATCTGATGGTAGGGGCCCAGCACAAACGGCTATAAGCCGTTTTCTCATTTTCCATCCGATATTGAGGCTGGAAAGTGATACTGTCATAGGCATGACCGATAATTTGCCAATTAATCAAATCTTTCGAATGACAGACCGGAATTCCCGGCATTGCCACGAAGGACGAACTAACCATGTAATAATCCTCCCCTACACGGATAATATCCGGATCAGGATAATCGGCATTAATCACCGGATTGGTATAGGTTCCGTCACCATTATCGGAGGATAACAGGACATATCTCTGAACAGGTGCACAAGCTTGCAGGAACGTCAATATGCACCCCAGAATCAAAAGATAAGGTAAACACTTAAAAGAACAAGTCGAATGATACATCATAGTATTCGCATTTTAATCAATGAATAAACGCCCGGATGAGCTTAATTAACAATGCAATATTAAGCATTTCCTCCATCCTGCCAGAGTAATAATCAGTACAAAAGGAGGACAATCATACATACCCTTTCAAACAAACATTTCAGTATCTTTCTATTTACATTATAAAGTTCACGTTCTATTCAGCTAAAATGTTTTATCTTTGAACAGGTCTATGGATTTATCGGCTCCAAATAAGCCTTGCATAGGAAATCCTCCTTTTCTACCGGATATTCCCCACAAAAATAATGAAAAGCACGTACTATTGCAGTCTCAAATCTAAAAACCAAAAGAACTAGAAAATGAAAAAGCAATGGATCATTGCCTGTCTTATCGGAATTCAAGGGGTAAATGTACAGGCACAACAACCCAGCAAGTATCCCTATCAGGACACGAAATTAACTGCGGAACAACGGGCGGACGATTTACTTCAACGCCTCACATTAGAAGAAAAAGTGGCGTTGATGCAAAACAACTCACCGGCTATTCCCCGGCTTGGCATTAAGCCGTATGAATGGTGGAACGAAGCTCTTCATGGCGTTGCCCGCGCCGGACTGGCTACTGTCTTTCCACAAGCCATAGGTATGGCCGCTTCTTTCAACGACGAACTATTATACGAAGTCTTTGATGCCGTATCTGACGAAGCACGCGCCAAGAACCGCCAATTCAATGAAAAAGGACAATATAAACGTTATCAGGGACTGACCATGTGGACTCCCAACGTCAATATCTTCCGCGACCCCCGCTGGGGACGGGGACAGGAAACATACGGCGAAGACCCTTATTTAAGCGGACGTATGGGAATGGCGGCAGTCAGAGGTCTGCAAGGACCGGAAGATGCCGAATATGACAAACTTCATGCCTGCGCCAAACACTTTGCCGTACACTCGGGTCCCGAATGGAACCGTCACAGCTTCAACGCAGAAAACATTGCACCCAGAGACTTATGGGAAACCTACCTTCCTGCTTTCAAGGAACTGGTACAAAAAGCAGGAGTTAAAGAAGTGATGTGCGCTTACAACCGTTTCGAAGGCGATCCCTGCTGCGGCAGCAACCGTCTGTTAACCCAAATTCTCCGCAACGACTGGGGATTCAAAGGAATCGTAGTCACCGACTGCGGAGCAATCGGAGACTTTTTCCAACGCAAGAAACATGAAACGCATCCCGATGCCGCCCATGCCTCTGCCGACGCTGTTTTAAGCGGAACAGATCTCGAATGTGGCGGTAACTTCAAAAGCATCACCGATGTTGTGAAAAAAGGCCTGATTTCGGAAGAGAAAATCAATACATCAGTCAAAAGACTACTGAAAGCCCGCTTTGAACTGGGAGAAATGAATTCGACTCATCCCTGGAGTAACATTCCATTTTCTGTTATCGACTGTCCCAAACACAAAGAACTGGCACTGAAAATGGCACATGAAAGTCTGGTATTACTCCAAAACAATAACAACATCCTTCCATTAAACCGTCAGATGAAAGTCGCAGTCATCGGCCCCAACGCCAACGACTCGGTAATGCAATGGGGTAACTACAACGGCTTTCCTTCACATACCGTCACTTTACTGGAAGGAATACGCGCCAAACTACCTGACGCACAAATCATCTACGAACCTGTATGCGGATATACAAACGACACCACCCTGCACAGCCTATTCAATCAGTGCAGCATCGACGGAGAAGCCGGATTCAACGCCACCTACTGGAATAACCGCGAATATAAAGGCAAAATTGCTGCAACCGACCGTCTGACCACTCCTTTCCATTTCAGTGCAGAAGGTTCTACCGTATTTGCTCCCGGTGTAGGATTGAAAAACTTCACCGCCATCTATCGTTCCACTTTCCGCCCAACAGATTCCGGTGCCGCCACTTTCCGCGTGATGACTAACGGAGGAGTTACTTTATTCCTCAACGGCAAGCAAATAGCAGAAGCCACCAACATCAAGAATCATACCAATCTGTATTCTTTCAACTACGAAGCAGGAAAGAGTTACGACATCGAGTTGCGTTTTATTCAGGTTAAAGATAACCCTGCACTGAACTTCGACTTGGCAAAACAAACTCCAATGGATGCCCGTGAAATCCTGAACAAGTTGCAAAGCGCAGATGTAGTTATCTTTGCCGGAGGCATCTCCCCCCTATTGGAAGGAGAATCCATGCGGGTATCCGACCCCGGATTCAAAGGCGGCGACCGTACAGAAATCGAATTGCCCGCCATCCAGCGAGAAGTTCTTGCTCTTCTAAAGAAGAATGGAAAGAAAACAGTATTCGTCAACTTCTCCGGTTCGGCAATGGCCATCGTGCCTGAAACGCAGAATTGCGATGCTATCCTGCAAGCATGGTATCCCGGACAGGCAGGTGGAACAGCCGTTGCCGATGTTCTTTTCGGAGATTACAATCCTGCCGGACGTCTGCCTATCACTTTCTATAAAAGCATGCAACAATTACCGGATTATGAAGATTATTCGATGAAGGGACGTACCTACCGTTTCATGACGGAAACACCTCTTTATCCATTCGGCTACGGTTTAAGTTATACCCGTTTCTCTTATGGGAAAGCTACCCTGAACCAATCGAAGCTGACCAAAGGCGAAAAAGCAATCCTTACTATCCCGGTAAGTAACGTCGGGCAGAGAGACGGTGAAGAAGTGGTTCAAGTGTATATCTGCCGTCCTGACGACAAAGAAGGTCCGCAAAAAACTCTTCGTGGTTTCCAACGGGTTAGCATTGCTAAAGGTAAGACACAGAACGTCCAGATAGAGCTTCCGTACGATTCTTTCGAATGGTTTGATGCAGCGACCAATACCATACGTCCTTTAAACGGAACATATAAGATACTTTACGGAAACAGTTCAAATGAAAAAGACTTGCAAACGTGCAGTATTCAGATTCAATAGGCAATGCTATTACATACAATTTGAGGCCGGGTTAATGAACTTAGGCTACATTGAGAATTTATAAAAAATGGTTTTTATTGTCAGGCCAAGAGTTATGGCTTCATAAAGTGATTGTTTTCAAGCTATTACCCACTGACAATAGAAGCTGACAATAGGCTGACAATAAAGATTTCCGTCTTTTATTGTCAGCCTATTATTGTTTAAAACTGCACTATGCAGCTATTATCCCTTACTTACCAAGCCTGCATTATTCCGCAAAGACACCGTTATTGTTCAACTAAGGTGCCGTTATCGTTCTGCTAAAGTATCGATCTTGTTAGTTCTTCACGGCCGTGACGAGATCTCTCCACGGCTGTGGTAGTATCTCACCACGGCCGTGAGAAGAAGCTACCACGGCCGTGGGAAGGTAAAGATAGCGGCACCTTTCAGGGAAAACGCATTATACTCTTTCCTTAATCTTTTATACATTTATCTTACACCAATATTGTCTTTTCATCTTATT